>NZ_JBSICC010000033.1:0-40707 GCF_058245955.1 Providencia sp. UF-224
ACGGTTTACGTTTCGCAATCCGTGAAGGTGGCCGTACTGTAG
Source organism: Providencia sp. UF-224 (assembly GCF_058245955.1). Taxonomy (NCBI): domain Bacteria; kingdom Pseudomonadati; phylum Pseudomonadota; class Gammaproteobacteria; order Enterobacterales; family Morganellaceae; genus Providencia; species Providencia sp. UF-224. The sequence continues at coordinate 43 of NZ_JBSICC010000033.1, forward strand.
GTGCGGGTGTTGTTGCAAAAATCATTGCATAATACCGCTCTTTCTGAATAAGAAAGAACTACTTAGTAAAAAGGGCGTCTTATAGACGTCCTTTTTATACGTTGCAAAATTAAGAACCTATCTCATCAATCATTTCTCAATAATTATTGGTGAGATAGGCTCTGAAACAACGAATTGATAATTGCGTGAACTCCTTTGCGCAGTTATATGAGATTTATTAAGGTTTTGCTCAGAAGATATGGTATATTTTACCGCTGCCACAAAAAGAACCTAATTTTTCCAATTGGTGTGGCTGAAAATTTACTGAGCATGCTGAAAATTCCTGCAAAATGGATAGCACTTGTGAAATGGAAAGTACTGACGAACGAATAGTACTTGCGAAATAGAATGTGGCTGCATGGGCTGTATTTGCAGAACGAATAGCGCTAATTACCTCCATCAACAAGGCTAATTGTTTTAACTCGCGGGTGATGTTATTGATATCCCTATCAAATTTTGCAGGCTTGGTTTGTAGTAATTGAGGGATATGTTGGCATATTCTATTGGTTTGGCTTGATTACTTACCCTTGTAGGTAACAGGCTTTGTACATACTTCATGGTAACAGGTTGAATTATGAGTGCGAATAGCGAAGCTCAAGGAAGTGGACGCAGTGCAGACATTTTCAAATGGGTAATTGTCTGTGCCCTATTAATAATTGCGATTGTTGGCAACTATTACTTCCGTCAATATAATCTCGCGCTGCGTGCTTTTGCAGTTGTGGCTGTGGTCGCTATTGCAGGTGCTGTCGCTTTATGGACAACAAAAGGTAAAGCAACACTGGCGTTTGCACGCGAAGCTCGTGTCGAGATGAGAAAAGTCATTTGGCCAACTCGCCAGGAAACATTACAAACTACTTTAATTGTTGCTGCAGTAACGGCTGTAATGTCATTAATACTGTGGGGATTAGATGGTATCCTGGTGCGTTTAGTTTCATTTATTACAAGCCTGAGGTTATTCTAAATGTCCGATTCACCTAAAAAGCGCTGGTATGTCATTCAGGCATTCTCTGGTTTTGAAGGTCGCGTAGCTCAATCTTTACGTGAACATATCAAATTACATGCTATGGAAGATTCTTTTGGCGAAGTTATGGTTCCAACAGAAGAAGTTGTTGAAATTCGTAGCGGTCAGCGCCGTAAGAGTGAACGTAAATTCTTCCCAGGCTATGTCTTAGTCCAAATGGTCATGAATGATGACTCTTGGCACTTAGTACGTAGTGTTCCTCGTGTAATGGGGTTCATTGGTGGGACGTCAGATCGTCCAGCACCAATTAGCGATAAAGAAGTTGATGCTATCATGAACCGCTTGCAACAAGTTGGTGATAAACCACGTCCGAAAACACTGTTCGAACCAGGTGAAATGGTTCGTGTTAGCGAAGGTCCATTTGCTGACTTTAATGGTATTGTCGAAGAAATCGACTACGAAAAGAGCCGCTTAAAAGTCTCTGTTTCTATCTTTGGTCGTGCAACTCCAGTCGAATTAGATTTTGGTCAAGTAGAAAAAGCTTAATCTAAACGACAAAACTGACTTGCAAAAGGCGTGAAATTTGACTACAATTTCGCGCCTTTTGTTTTTATGCTTTGCCAATTTGCTTCTTAATTGAGCTTACATAGGCGGGGCATGTTTAATTAACGGGGAGCCTTACAAACGTTAAGGCGTTATCACCCATCTAGAGGAAATATCATGGCTAAGAAAGTTCAAGCCTACGTCAAGTTGCAAGTTGCAGCTGGTATGGCGAACCCAAGTCCACCAGTTGGTCCAGCTCTGGGTCAACAAGGTGTTAACATCATGGAATTCTGTAAAGCGTTCAACGCAAAAACAGATAGCCTGGAAAAAGGTTTACCAATTCCTGTTGTTATTACTGTTTACGCAGACCGTTCTTTCACTTTCGTTACCAAAACTCCACCTGCAGCAGTTCTGCTGAAAAAAGCAGCTGGCGTTAAGTCTGGTTCAGGCAAGCCTAACAAAGACAAAGTTGGTAAAGTGACCTCTGCTCAGATTCGCGAAATCGCTGAAACTAAAGCTGCGGACATGACTGGTGCTGACGTTGACGCTATGATGCGTTCAATCGAAGGTACTGCTCGTTCCATGGGCCTGGTTGTGGAGGACTAAGACAATGGCTAAACTGACTAAGCGCATGCGCAATATCCGTGAGAAAGTTGATGCTACTAAACAGTATGACATCGCTGAAGCCGTTGCACTGCTGAAAGAATTAGCGACTGCTAAATTCGTTGAAAGCGTTGACGTTGCTGTTAACCTGGGCATCGATGCTCGTAAATCTGACCAGAACGTTCGCGGTGCAACTGTACTGCCACACGGTACTGGCCGTTCAGTTCGCGTTGCTGTGTTCGCACAAGGCGCAAACGCTGAAGCTGCTAAAGCGGCTGGCGCTGAACTGGTTGGTATGGAAGATCTGGCTGATAAAATCAAAGCTGGCGAAATGGACTTTGACGTTGTTATTGCTTCTCCAGATGCAATGCGCGTTGTTGGCCAATTAGGTCAAGTTTTAGGCCCACGTGGTCTGATGCCAAACCCGAAAGTTGGTACTGTAACTCCTAACGTTGCTGAAGCAGTTAATAACGCTAAAGCTGGTCAGGTTCGTTACCGTAACGACAAAAACGGAATCATCCACACCACTATCGGTAAAGTTGATTTCGACGCTGACAAACTGAAAGAAAACCTAGAAGCACTGCTGATCGCGCTGAAAAAAGCAAAACCAGCTTCTGCTAAAGGCATTTTCATCAAGAAAGTTAGCCTGTCTACCACTATGGGTGCAGGTGTTGCTGTTGACCAAGCTGGTCTGTCAGCGACAGTTTAATTGCTATAGCTTCGGCTAATAAGTAATTAGGCTTTACCTTTGCGTCAAATTTGTATAAAATTTGACGCCTTGAGTTTGTTGGGTGTAGCAATATATCCAACAAACCACAAATTTCGGTATGGAGTCTGGCCTTTCCAGACCCCGTCCAAGACCGCAGGTGTGCTATTTATAGTCACTTAATTTACCTGCGTAGACGGTGACAGAGATACCTAGAATTTTATTCTGGATTCTATTCTGCTCACCGTGTTTTAGCGCTCAAATACATGTTGTATCTGAGTGATGTGAGTCCCGGGGTTTTCCCGGTTAATCCAGGAGCAAGAAGCTAATGGCACTAAATCTTCAAGACAAACAAGCGATTGTTGCTGAAGTCAGCGAAGTAGCCAAAGGCGCGCTTTCTGCAGTTGTTGCTGATTCACGCGGCGTAACTGTAGCAAAAATGACTGAACTGCGTAAAGCAGGTCGCGAAGCTGGCGTTTATATCCGTGTTGTTCGTAACACACTGATTCGCCGTGCTGTTGAAGGTACTTCTTACGATGTACTGAAAGACGTGTTTGTCGGTCCAACCTTAATTGCTTTCTCTAACGAACACCCGGGCGCTGGCGCTCGTCTGTTCAAAGAGTTCGCGAAAGCGAATCCAGCATTTGAGATTAAAGCTGCGGCCTTTGAAGGTGAGTTAATCCAAGCGAAAGATATCGATCGTCTGGCAACTCTCCCAACTTACGATGAAGCAATCGCACGCCTGATGGCAACCATGAAAGAAGCCGCTGCCGGCAAATTGGTTCGTACTCTGGCTGCTCTGCGCGATCAGAAAGAAGCTGCATAAGCCCTTTCCTTCGTTGCTTTTTAACGTATAAACTATTTCTGAATTTTAGGAACACTTGTTATGTCTATCACTAAAGACCAAATCCTTGATGCAGTTGCAGAAATGTCTGTAATGGACGTTGTTGAACTGATTACTATGATGGAAGAAAAATTCGGCGTTTCTGCTGCTGCGGCTGTTGCTGTTGCTCCAGGTGCTGCTGCTGAAGCTGCTGAAGAAAAAACTGAATTCGACGTTGTTCTGTCTGCTATCGGCGGTAACAAAGTTGCAGTTATCAAAGCAGTTCGTGGCGCAACCGGTCTTGGCCTGAAAGAAGCTAAAGACATGGTAGAATCAGCTCCAGCAACTATCAAAGAAGCTGCAAGCAAAGACGAAGCTGAAACTCTGAAGAAAGCTCTTGAAGAAGCAGGCGCTTCTGTTGAACTTAAATAAGTTCAATTTCAAGAACGCAGCTTAATCTAATTAGGCTGACGGCTGGTGATTTTTTAATCACCAGCCTTTTTGCGCTGTAAAGCGTGATGGGTGTTAACAGCTTTTCACGCAGTTTTATTGTTAACAACAACCCTCCAATACTTCTTTCTATTGACGACTTAATATACTGTGTTCTTCGCTACGACCCGCTCGGGTAGCTCGGTAGCCAAAGCGCACAATGAAATGATTTAAGAGTAATAGCAATGAGTATTACGGAAAGTATTCATTTTCCATTTCTTATATAAAACGCGTTGCGGTTAAGACTCTTTTTTAAGAGCTAACCACTTGGGTCACTGATCAACGAGCTGAGGAAACCTATGGTTTACTCCTATACCGAGAAAAAACGTATTCGTAAGGACTTTGGTAAACGTCCACAAGTTTTGGACATACCTTACCTCCTTTCTATCCAACTTGACTCGTTCCAGAAGTTTATCGAGCAAGATCCCGATGGCCAGAATGGGCTGGAAGCAGCTTTCCGTTCTGTGTTTCCAATTCAGAGCTACAGTGGTAATGCTGAACTGCAATATGTCAGCTATCGTTTAGGCGAGCCTGTTTTTGATGTTAAAGAATGTCAAATTCGCGGTGTAACTTATTCTGCTCCTCTGCGTGTTAAATTACGCCTCATCGTTTATGAGCGTGAAGCACCAGAAGGCACCGTTAAAGATATCAAAGAACAAGAAGTCTACATGGGTGAAATTCCACTCATGACTGAAAACGGAACTTTCGTTATCAACGGTACAGAGCGTGTTATCGTATCCCAGTTACACCGTAGTCCAGGTGTATTCTTCGATAGCGATAAAGGTAAAACACACTCTTCAGGTAAAGTGTTATATAACGCACGTATTATCCCTTACCGTGGTTCATGGCTTGATTTCGAATTCGACCCGAAAGATAACCTGTTTGTACGTATTGACCGTCGCCGTAAATTACCTGCGACCATTATTCTGCGTGCAATGGATTACAATACCGAAGAAATCTTAAATCTGTTCTTCGATAAAACTGTATTCCAAATCCGTGATAATAAACTGATGATGACGCTGGTTCCTGAGCGTCTGCGTGGTGAAACTGCTTCTTTTGATATCGAAGCGAACGGTAAAGTCTATGTTGAAAAAGGCCGCCGTATCACTGCACGTCATATTCGTCAGTTAGAAAAAGAAGAAGTTAACAACATCGAAGTTCCTGTTGAATATATCGCAGGCAAAGTTGTTGCAAGAGACTACATCGATGAAAGCACCGGTGAGCTGATTTGTGCAGCGAACATGGAGCTTTCTTTAGACATGTTGGCACGTCTGAGCCAATCTGGTCATAAAACAATCGAAACATTGTTTACCAATGACTTAGACCACGGTGCTTACATTTCTGAAACCGTTCGTGTCGATCCAACTAACGACCGTCTGAGTGCATTGGTAGAAATCTACCGCATGATGCGTCCTGGTGAGCCACCGACCCGTGAAGCGGCAGAAAACCTGTTCGAGAACCTGTTCTTCTCTGAAGACCGTTACGACTTGTCTGCTGTAGGTCGTATGAAGTTCAACCGTTCACTGAACCGCGATGAAATCGAAGGTTCTGGTATCCTGAGCGAAGAAGACATCATCGAGGTGATGCGCAAACTCATCGATATCCGTAACGGTAAAGGCGAAGTCGATGACATCGACCACTTAGGTAACCGTCGTATTCGTTCCGTTGGCGAGATGGCAGAGAACCAATTCCGTGTCGGTCTGGTTCGTGTTGAGCGTGCAGTGAAAGAGCGTCTTTCTCTGGGCGACCTCGATGCATTGATGCCACAGGATATGATCAACGCTAAGCCTATTTCAGCCGCAGTTAAAGAGTTCTTTGGTTCCAGCCAGCTGTCACAATTTATGGACCAGAACAACCCACTGTCTGAAATTACGCACAAACGTCGTATCTCTGCATTAGGCCCAGGTGGTTTGACTCGTGAACGTGCGGGCTTTGAAGTACGTGACGTACATCCAACTCACTACGGTCGTGTATGTCCAATCGAAACGCCTGAAGGTCCAAACATCGGTCTGATCAACTCATTATCTGTTTATGCACAGACCAATGAGTACGGTTTCTTAGAAACCCCATACCGTTTAGTTCGTGATGGCTTAGTGACTGATGAAATCCACTATCTGTCTGCGATTGAAGAAGGTAACTTCATCATTGCTCAGGCGAACACCGTATTAGGTGAAGATGGTAGCTTTATCGAAGAATTAGTCACTTGTCGTAACAAAGGTGAATCAAGCTTATTCAGCCGCGAACAGGTTGAATATATGGACGTTTCGACTCAACAGGTTGTTTCTGTTGGTGCGTCACTGATCCCATTCCTTGAACACGATGACGCCAACCGTGCATTGATGGGTGCGAACATGCAACGTCAAGCGGTTCCAACTTTACGCGCTGACAAACCATTAGTCGGTACAGGTATGGAACGTGCAGTAGCGGTTGACTCTGGTGTAACAGCTGTTGCAAGACGTGGTGGTTCAGTTCAGTACGTTGATGCCTCTCGTATCGTTATCAAAGTTAACGAAGATGAGATGTATCCGGGCGAAGCTGGAATCGACATTTATAACCTGACTAAATATACCCGTTCTAACCAGAACACCTGTATTAGCCAGATGCCTTGTGTATCTTTAGGTGAGCCAGTTGAACGTGGTGATGTGTTAGCAGATGGTCCTTCAACAGACCTCGGCGAATTAGCACTGGGTCAAAACATGCGCGTGGCATTCATGCCATGGAATGGTTATAACTTCGAAGACTCCATCTTAGTTTCTGAGCGTGTTGTTCAAGAAGACCGTTTCACAACTATTCACATTCAGGAACTGTCTTGTGTGTCTCGTGACACCAAATTAGGGCCTGAAGAAATCACTGCGGATATTCCAAACGTCGGTGAAGCTGCACTTTCTAAACTGGATGAATCTGGTATCGTTTATATCGGTGCAGAAGTGAAAGGCGGCGACATTCTGGTTGGTAAAGTAACACCGAAAGGTGAAACTCAGTTAACCCCAGAAGAGAAACTGCTGCGTGCTATCTTCGGTGAAAAAGCGTCAGACGTTAAAGACTCTTCTTTACGTGTTCCTAACGGTGTTTCTGGTACGGTTATCGACGTACAAGTATTTACCCGTGATGGTGTAGAGAAAGACAAACGTGCGTTAGAGATCGAAGAAACTCAGTTACGTGATGCGAAGAAAGACTTAACAGAAGAGCTGCGTATTTTCGAAGCTGGCCTGTTTGCTCGTATCCGTTCTGTACTGGTTAACGGCGGAATTGAAGCTGAAAAACTGGACAAACTGCCTCGCGACCGTTGGTTAGAGTTATCTTTAGCTGATGAAGAGAAGCAAAACCAGTTAGAGCAATTAGCTGAACAGTATGACGAACTGAAATCTGAGTTCGAGAAAAAACTCGATGCTAAACGTCGTAAGATTACCCAAGGTGATGATCTGGCACCTGGCGTACTGAAAATTGTTAAGGTTTATCTGGCTGTTAAACGTCAGATCCAACCGGGTGATAAAATGGCGGGTCGCCATGGTAACAAAGGTGTTATCTCAAAAATCAACCCAGTTGAAGACATGCCTTATGATGAAAACGGTAACCCAGTTGACATCGTTCTGAACCCACTGGGCGTACCATCACGTATGAACATCGGTCAGATTTTGGAAACCCACTTAGGGATGGCAGCAAAAGGTATTGGTGAGAAAATCAATGCTATGCTTAAACAGCATGAAGAAGTTGCCAAACTGCGTGAGTTTATCCAAAAAGCGTACGATTTAGGTGATGATCCACGCCAGAAAGTTGACTTGAACACTTTCTCTGACGAAGAAGTTATGCGTTTGGCTGAGAACCTGAAAAAAGGTATGCCAATTGCGACACCAGTGTTTGATGGTGCGAAAGAGAAAGAAATCAAAGAACTGCTGAAACTGGGCGGTCTACCAACTTCAGGTCAGATTACATTATTCGATGGTCGTACTGGCGAGCGTTTTGAGCGTCAAGTTACTGTCGGCTACATGTACATGCTGAAACTGAACCACTTGGTTGACGATAAGATGCACGCCCGTTCAACAGGTTCTTACAGCTTGGTTACTCAGCAACCGCTGGGTGGTAAAGCGCAGTTCGGTGGTCAGCGTTTCGGGGAGATGGAAGTGTGGGCACTGGAAGCATACGGTGCAGCCTATACTCTTCAAGAAATGCTTACAGTTAAATCGGATGACGTTAACGGCCGTACGAAGATGTATAAAAACATCGTCGATGGCAGCCATCAGATGGAGCCTGGCATGCCGGAATCTTTCAACGTATTGCTGAAAGAAATCCGCTCACTGGGTATCAACATCGAGCTGGAAGACGAGTAATTCGTTTTGTGCCGGAGGGTTCGCCTTCCGGCCAATGTAAGCACTGGGATTTGGGGAGAGTGGCTTTGAACACTCACCTGACAGGTCTAACTCCGACAGGAGCATTTTGTGAAAGACTTAATAAAGTTTCTGAAAGCGCAAACCAAGACCGAAGAGTTTGATGCTATCAAGATTGCTCTGGCATCACCTGATATGATCCGTTCATGGTCATTCGGTGAAGTGAAAAAGCCAGAAACCATTAACTACCGTACGTTCAAACCTGAGCGTGATGGTCTTTTCTGTGCGCGTATTTTCGGGCCAGTAAAAGACTACGAATGTCTGTGCGGTAAGTACAAACGTTTAAAACACCGCGGTGTGATTTGTGAGAAGTGTGGCGTTGAAGTTACACAAACCAAAGTCCGTCGTGAGCGCATGGGTCACATTGAACTTGCTTCTCCGACTGCACATATTTGGTTCTTAAAATCACTGCCATCCCGTATCGGTTTGCTGCTCGATATGCCACTGCGCGATATCGAACGCGTTCTGTACTTTGAATCATATGTGGTTGTTGAAGGCGGTATGACTAGCCTTGAGCGCGCACAGATTCTGACAGAAGAGCAATACTTAGATGCGCTGGAAGAATTCGGTGACGAATTTGATGCGAAAATGGGTGCGGAAGCTATCCAAGGCCTGCTGAAAAACCTCGATCTTGAGAACGAGTGTGAAACGCTGCGTGAAGAGTTAAACGAAACTAACTCTGAAACTAAGCGTAAAAAGCTGACCAAACGTATCAAACTGCTGGAAGCGTTCATTCAATCTGGTAACAAACCAGAGTGGATGATCTTAAACGTGCTGCCAGTATTACCACCGGATCTGCGTCCATTAGTTCCACTGGATGGTGGCCGTTTCGCTACGTCGGATCTGAACGATCTGTATCGTCGCGTGATCAACCGTAATAACCGTCTGAAACGTCTTCTGGATCTGGCTGCGCCAGACATCATCGTACGTAACGAAAAACGTATGTTGCAAGAAGCGGTTGATGCGCTGTTAGATAACGGTCGTCGTGGTCGTGCTATCACAGGTTCTAACAAACGCCCTCTGAAATCTTTGGCAGATATGATCAAAGGTAAACAAGGTCGTTTCCGTCAGAACTTACTTGGTAAGCGTGTTGACTACTCAGGTCGTTCTGTTATCACCGTAGGTCCATACCTGCGTCTGCATCAGTGCGGTCTGCCGAAGAAAATGGCTCTTGAATTATTCAAACCATTTATCTATGGCAAATTAGAATTACGTGGTCTGGCTACAACCATCAAAGCTGCGAAGAAAATGGTTGAGCGCGAAGAAGCGGTTGTTTGGGATATCTTGGATGAAGTTATCCGCGAACACCCAGTTATGCTGAACCGTGCACCAACACTTCACCGTCTGGGTATCCAAGCGTTCGAGCCAATTCTGATCGAAGGTAAAGCTATCCAATTGCACCCACTCGTTTGTGCGGCATACAACGCCGACTTCGATGGAGACCAAATGGCGGTACACGTTCCTCTGACTCTGGAAGCTCAGTTAGAAGCACGTGCGTTGATGATGTCAACCAACAACATCCTGTCACCAGCAAGTGGTGAGCCTATCATCGTTCCTTCACAGGACGTTGTATTGGGTCTCTACTACATGACGCGTGACTGCGTAAACGCGAAAGGCGAGGGCATGGTATTAGCCGGTCCTAAAGAAGCTGAGCGTGTTTATCGTTCAGGTCATGCTTCACTGCATGCCCGCGTTAAAGTCCGTATCACTGAAGAAGTAAAAGATTCGGAAGGTAACATCACTATCAACACGGGGTTAGTTGATACCACGGTTGGTCGTGCAATTTTATGGATGATCGTACCAAAAGGTCTGCCTTACGCGCTGGTTAACCAAGCGTTAGGTAAGAAAGCGATCTCTAAAATGCTGAACACCTGTTACCGTGTTCTGGGCCTGAAGCCTACGGTTATTTTTGCTGACCAAATCATGTATACCGGATTTGCCTATGCGGCACGTTCAGGTGCATCAGTTGGTATCGACGATATGGTTATTCCAGAGAAAAAAGCTGGGATCATCGCCGAAGCAGAAGCGGAAGTGGCAGAAATTCAGGAACAGTTCCAGTCTGGTCTGGTTACAGCAGGCGAACGTTACAACAAGGTTATCGATATCTGGGCAGCGGCAAACGAACGTGTTGCTAAAGCGATGATGGAAAACTTGTCAACTGAATCCGTTATCAACCGTGATGGCGTCGAAGAACAACAAGTTTCTTTCAACAGTATCTTTATGATGGCCGACTCCGGTGCTCGTGGTTCCGCCGCTCAGATTCGTCAGTTGGCGGGTATGCGTGGTCTGATGGCTAAGCCAGATGGCTCCATCATCGAAACACCAATCACGGCAAACTTCCGTGAAGGTCTGAACGTTCTCCAGTACTTTATTTCAACGCACGGTGCGCGTAAAGGTCTTGCCGATACCGCATTGAAAACAGCGAACTCCGGTTATCTGACTCGTCGTTTAGTCGACGTTGCACAGGACTTGGTTGTTACTGAAGACGACTGTGGAACTCATGAAGGTATCCTGATGACTCCGGTTATCGAGGGTGGCGACGTTAAAGAACCATTGCGTGAGCGTGTACTGGGTCGTGTGACTGCTGAAGATATCCTGATCCCAGGTACAGCGGACATTCTGGTTCCACGTAACACTCTGCTTCACGAAAAACTGTGTGACCTGTTAGAAGCTAACTCTGTCGACAGCGTGAAAGTGCGTTCAGTTGTAAGTTGTGAAACTGACTTCGGTGTGTGTGCTCACTGTTATGGTCGTGACCTTGCTCGTGGTCATATCATTAACAAAGGTGAAGCTATCGGTGTTATCGCGGCACAGTCAATCGGTGAACCGGGTACACAGTTAACGATGCGTACGTTCCACATCGGTGGTGCGGCATCTCGTGCGGCAGCTGAATCTAGCATCCAAGTACGTAACACAGGTACGCTGAAACTGTTCAACGCGAAATACGTGACGAACTCAGAAGGCAAACTGGTTATTACTTCACGTAATACTGAACTGCGTCTAATTGACGAATTCGGTCGTACGAAAGAAAGCTACAAAGTTCCTTATGGTGCACACCTGTCTAAAGGTGATGGCGCTGCGGTAACGGGTGGCGAGACTGTTGCGAACTGGGATCCACATACCATGCCAGTCGTCAGTGAAGTTTCTGGTTTCATCAGCTTCTCTGACATGCTTGATGGTCAAACAATGACACGTCAGACTGATGAATTAACCGGTCTGTCTTCAATCGTTGTTCTGGATTCTGCGGAACGTACCAGTGGTGGTAAAGACCTGCGTCCTGCTCTGCGTGTTATTGACGCAAATGGTAACGATGTTCTTATCCCTAACACGGACATGCCAACTCAGTACTTCTTACCGGGTAAAGCAATTGTTCAGTTAGACGATGGCGTTGCTATCAATGCGGGTGATACTTTAGCGCGTATTCCACAAGAATCTGTGGGTACTAAAGATATCACGGGTGGTCTGCCACGCGTAGCTGACTTGTTCGAAGCACGTCGTCCGAAAGAGCCTGCAATCTTGGCTGAAATCAGCGGTATTATCTCGTTTGGTAAAGAAACCAAAGGGAAACGTCGTCTGGTTATCACGCCATTAGATGGTAGCGATCCGTACGAAGAGATGATCCCTAAATGGCGTCAGCTCAACGTGTTCGAAGGTGAGATTGTTGAACGTGGTGACGTTGTTTCTGATGGTCCAGAATCTCCACATGATATTCTGCGTCTGCGTGGTGTCCATGCTGTTACGCGTTATATCACGAACGAGGTTCAGGAAGTTTACCGCTTACAAGGCGTTAAGATAAACGATAAACACATCGAAGTTATCGTTCGTCAGATGCTGCGTAAAGTCACCATCGCGGATGCAGGAAGCTCTGAATTCCTCGAAGGTGAACAAGTCGAGTACTCACGTGTTAAAGTTTCAAACCGTAAACTGGAACAAGAAGGTAAAATTCCAGCTAATTACGCACGCGACCTGTTGGGTATCACTAAAGCATCTCTGGCAACAGAATCCTTTATCTCAGCGGCATCGTTCCAAGAAACAACACGCGTACTGACAGAAGCAGCGGTTGCGGGTAAACGCGATGAACTGCGTGGTCTGAAAGAAAACGTTATTGTTGGACGTCTGATCCCAGCGGGTACTGGTTTTGCGTATCACCAAGACCGTATTCGTCGTCGTCATCTGAACGAAGTTGTGGATGCTCCACAAGTTAGTGCAGATGAAGCAACAGCGAACTTAGCTGAACTGTTAAATGCGGGTTTCACTAGCGATAACCAGAACTAATTTCTGATATCCAAGTGTCTCTTGATTGAAACCGGTGTCGTAAGGCGCCGGTTTTTTTATGCTTAATGGAAATAAGCTTATTTATTGTTAAGCAATGATATTGGTACGGTGACTCTTCGACTTTCTTGTTTTTCCTCCCAGCTTTTCATATCGAACATCCATAAATTTTCAACAGTGATTTCATAAAAACGCGAATGACCATTACCGGTTAGTTCATCAAGTGGAATTCGAGTCGCAGTGGCAGAAACCTCATCAAAGGGGGATTGAGGGTAAAACTCATCCAGTGCTTCCTCACATTCCAGCGCAGATAGCTCTCGTGCTTTTCCTGTAAATTGCATTCCATCTAGTCCCAATTTATGCATTTCAGGTAACGAGTGATTAAATAATGAGCCACTGACCTTTTCATTATGTTGGATATTTTTAGAATGCTTGGCTTGCCGAGATGAGAACCAAATAAAGCGTAGAGGGTTTAATTTGACGCAATGTTCGACGGTTGATGCCCAAGGTAATTGGTCATCACCTTGCGTGGCGAGTGTTAAAAAGCGGGTATTTTGCAATAATAACAAACTGCGCGTTTTTAAATTCATATTGAGTCCTTTTATCCAAAATGTAGTTTTATTAGCCGTAATTAGGCTATTTTCACTGCCGTTATAAGTTGAGCATGAGGGCATTGGAGGTAATTAAAAAATGGTTCTATGGTTTCAGGATGGTCAGCAATCATATTTTCATACAGGAGATAGTTGAATCCAGTTTGTAAAATAACCTTTCCTAAAGTGCTATCTGAATAATAGTAAGCTTGTACGATTTCATTATAAGGAGGCATACAAATATTAAAATAAATGGAACTTCCATCCTTTCTGGGTTGTTTTTCAATTAATCTGAAACCATAAGAGCGATAATATTCACTATCCGTAGAAAAATCGGGATTAATTGTTAATAAAATTAAACGGCCATTTGGTTTTAATACACGATATATTGACTGTACAACGGAACGGACTTCATCTAAATTCTTGCAATAAGGGATAATATAAATGGCAAGAGCTAAATCAAAATTTTCAAAATAATTATCAAGGCTTGGGGTATAAATAATATCTAAACCATACTTTTTTGCATTTTTTCTTGCGAGGCTGAGCATGTTGGGTGAAGTATCGAATCCTACGATATTTTTTGCGCCTTCTTTTTCTAGCCAATGTGATATAAAACCTGCTCCGCACCCATAATCTAAAATAGTTCGTGTTTCTAGCTGACTTAAATGTGATTTTATCGTAGGAATATCCACGTACATACGAAAGGGCCACAGAAAGGAATAGCTGTAAATCTCAGTGATTTGATCAAATTTTTTCATATTTATTGAAGTAATTATTAAATGATATTAATCGCTTGTTTTATATTTTACTGTCATTTTGTAATCTTATGTTTTTACTTATTTTTTTAACTTCCTTTTAAATGAGTGATAAAAAATTTGAAATAATATAAAGGTGAGTAACTAATATATAAATATCGAGTTTTATTAGTATTTATTAATTTTTGTAGGGTGATGATAAATAAAAAACAGTGATAATAAATGGCCTCGATAACACTTTGAGGAAATAATAAAGTAATCAATTATTTTTTTATTTTAAATTTAAAAGGAATATTAAATGGATAAAGATATGATAAATAATCAAGTTGATGATGAAAAAATGAATTTGCCGGCTCAACAAGGTGGTTCTTCGAATACGTTTGGTGCGATTAATACTTCTCAAGTTGTCACTGGCAGTGGCTCTATTGCATTGGATTTAGTCGTTATCATTGATACCAGTGGCTCAATGTCAGATGAATCAAATGACCTGAGCCAGCAAATTGATGCAGCAATTGAAAAAGCCGCAGCAAATTGTCCCTCTCAATTAAGAGCGACATTTTTAGGCATTCAAGGGACGTGGGATAACACTAAATTCGATCAGTCAGTGAGTGATTATTTAACTGCTTTGGGGGTTAGCCAAGGGAGCTTACAAGCGAGGCAGCCTTTTAAAGAGGCTGATGGCATTGACCATGCTGGCAACAAAGAGGATTTGTGCCGTGCTGTCATTGATGTCAGTAACTATTTTGATTGGCGCGATAACGCCCGCCGCGCGATTTTTGTGTTAGGTGATGAAGGTTTAGAAGGGGGTGGAGGGACATTAACCAGTGCGGCAGTACTGAAAAATAATGAGGCCATTGCCGTTGCACAAAACGCCCACGTCAAAGTGTATACCTACCAAGGAACACCGAATGATGATCCTTCGAATATAGATCGCTTCCCAACCTTGGGTGACCGTGACAAAGTCACGAAAGAATACGAGCGCCTAGCAATACAAACGGGAGGACGTTCATACATTTATACCACTGGGATCGCGAATTTCACGTTAGTCTTACAGGAAATTTTATGCGATAGCTTAACGCCTCCTGGGCGCCCAGAAATAGAGAAATCTAGCTGTGTAACAGTTTGTGAGCAACTTCCTTTGATTATAGCGACGGTTAATACGTTGGCTGAGATTATCAATAAGACGATTGATGCTTGCTGCCCAAAAGAACCTGATAAGCACCTTGATGTGGCAAAGGCTTGCCAATGTGACCATTAATGTCTGATTAACAGACAAAAAAAGAGGGAGAATCTCCCTCTTTTCTATTTTTGCGTATAGCGCTATGGACTAATAGAAGATACCAATGATTGCACAGTGTGCAACAAAACCGACCATTAGCGGCACCGCCGTTCGTTTCACTACATCGAAAGGCTGTAGCTTAGCACCACTGGACACGGCAATGATCACCCCTGCAACTGGAGACATACCACGACCCATATGGGAAGCTTGCTGCATTGGTAGGATCATTGAAATCGGGTTCACGCCCATGCTGTGTGCGATTTGTGGAATTAACTCCACAAACGCTAAGAATGGCGCATTACCTGAGCCCATGATAATTGCGGCAGCGAGTGTGACGAGGGCGAAAACGATCGCCATGGCAAACGGCGGCAAACCGACAGATTCTGCGCCTAAAATCAGTTGGTCGATAGCACCACTGACTTTGATACCATGTGCAAATACCCCAGCAGCAACCAATAAGCCAACAACATTACTAAAAGCATGCCCCATTCCATTGAGGAACGTTTGGAAGCCATTACAGACCAATTTAAAATTGCGTACTCTTAGAGTTTCAATCACCATACAAATTGCCATCGCAATCAATACAATGGTCACCACATCTAAGTGAATACCTGCAAAGAATAAATTGGATGTACCGACCGCCATTACGATTGGCAGCATAGGAAGAAATGCATAGTATCCCGGGACGGATTTTTTACTTTCTTCTTTTTCGTGAGACTGAACGGCTTTCCCGATCTCAGGCACAAAGCCTTGTTTACGGTCACAATGACGTTGCCAGAAAATATGGGTAATACCCACCACCAGCACAGTGGCTAATGCCGCTGGACCTTGGTAGTAAAGCACATATTCAACGACAGACATATCAACGGCTTTTGCGCCACGGATCGCATCGATGGCTGTTGGTGTATATGCAACACCAAGGGAGGTTGCAATAACCCCAGCCGCAGATGCGGGCGACAAACCTAAGCCAATCATGATCGGGAACATGGTTCCCATGAGTAACACAGCGAGGCCCGTTGCTGATGGGATTGCCAGTTGTAGGATACTTGCCAATAAGAAAGAGAAAAACAACAACACATAGGGTGAGCGCATGTTTTTCAGAGGCTTAGTGGCAACACGAACAACGGCTTCATTGGCACCGATATGGTCCATATATTGTGCAAAGCCCATCAGTGCCATGATCATCAAACCAAGATCTGCTGCACGACTACTGAAAAGGTCGCGCATCACTTCAAATGGGTCAAGCCAAGTTATCCCTGTGGTTGCAACGTTTTTAGGCAGGATTGGACCCCAACCCAATGCCATGGTGAAGATCATCAACACTAAACCGGCGATTAATAACACCGGTTCTGCTTTGTAGCCCTTCAAAATAAACCGTGCAACCAAAACAACGATAATCAGAACCGTTAGAATTGGGATCATGCTTTTGCTCCTGGTTTGAAGCGTTCAGCGGTGATCTGGACCACTTGCTTCAGAACATCACTTGCTGCATACAGAGACTTCACTGGGAGGTATTCATAGATTGAATGGAAGTTATGAGCGCCAGTGAAAATATTTGGGCAAGGTAAGCCATTTTGCGACAATGCCGCGCCATCATAGCCACCGCGCATTGGGATAACTTTTGGTGTAATGCCACAGGCGTGGTAAGCATCGACAGCAATATCAATCGGATAGCTATTTTCACCTTGCAGGCTGTTATACACATTAGAATAGCGATCCGCTAGCTTACAAACGACGCTTTCTTTGCCCCACAAGTCTTCACAGTTTTCAGCCAGTTTTTTCAAGAAAGCCATACGTGCACGGTAGCCTTCTTCAGTGAAATCTCGAACGTCCATTTTTAACACGGTACGTGCGCTATTCCCTGACATTTGCTTGACCCAGTAGTAGCCTTCACGACCTTCGGTATATTCAGGTGCTTCACCGCCCGGTAGCATGGCAATAAATTTTTGCGCCATCAGTAATGAGTTGATTAATTTACCTTTTGCCGACATTGGGTGAGCTGATTTACCTGTAAAGATAATCTCTGCATCCCCTGCATTCCAGTTTTCATACACTAATTCACCAATACCACAGCAGTCGAGGGTGTAGGCAAAGTCAGCACCAAACTCTTTCACATCAAATACTTTGGCACCGCGCAGGCCTTGCTCTTCATCCGGTACAAAACCGACTTTGATGGTGCCATGTTTGACGTCTGGGTTTTGTTTGAAGTATTGCAGCATATCCATAATCGACGCGATAGCGGCTTTATCATCGGCACCTAATAAGCTGGTTCCATCAGTGACAATGATGTCATCGCCAATGTAATTGACCAACTCAGGGAATTCGCTTTTACGTAGGTAAATATTTAACTCTTTGTTCATGCACAGGTCTTCACCGGTATAGGGTAAAATTTGTGCTTTAGTATCATTGGTTTGCTCTGCACTTGTATCTAAGTGACCAAAAAATGCGACAGTTGGGACGTCGTAATCAAGGTTAGAGGGGAGAGTGGCTGTTACAATGGCGGTATCACGTAGTTTGATATCTTCAACGCCGAGTGCTTCTAATTCTTGCACGAGTTGTTTCGCTAATACACGTTGCCCCTCGGAGGATGGCATGATCCCCGCAGCGCCTTTTTCCCGATCAGTGGTGGTGTTCACTTTGGTGTAAGAAATAAAACGGTCAACAATATTCATTATTCTCATGCTCCAACATTATTATGAATGTTTTATACTTTAGTTATCGCTGTGTTTGTAATCTCATTTCACAGTATTATTCTTTTATCATAACTAAAGAGAGCTTGAATATCCGACCTGTTGAATTTTTTTAAGAAATGCTAGGAAGAATATAAAATCAATAATTAATACTGGCTTTATTCGTATAATGAATTAAAATGCGCAACTTTATACCCTGCCTATTTAATTATGTTAATTTATTGATATTAAAGCGTAATAAATCCATCCTGTATGTTTTTTTATTTAACATCTGATGTTATCTTGCCTTATCTGAAATCTATTTATTAATAATCTAAACTGAATAAACTAAATTAATTTTAATCATTACTACTGAATTTTTATTTTGATTTTCTGAAAGTTAAATCGCTCTTTAGTGAGTTATTTATGAATGGATAAGGTGATGTTTTAGTATTTAAAACTAATTTGGGATGGTAGTACTTAATTGTCTTTGAAGTTGGCACTATTGTAATTAACTGTTTAGTATTTTTACTTGAATTGTGGGAGCGTTCAAGAATTAAGGTTCTAGTTTATTATTAATATCCATTTATAAATGGATAAAATAGATTAATGAATAGGATTGAACCACAAAATCAAATATGTTTTGTTTTTAAATCTTATTTTAATGGCACCTATGGTGTTTTTTTGACATGATGCAATTGGTGCCTAGCGAGTTTACTTAATGAAATAAAAAGAAAACTGAAGTGAGGGGCCATATTCTATATTTAATACAGTAAGGCAAGGGATCAGGATGGCTTCAATTAACATTAAAAAAAATAATATTATTTCTGGCTTTCAATGGTTCTTTTTTATCTTCTGCAATACGGTCGTTATTCCTCCAACGCTACAGTCGGCTTTTCATTTATCAGACCAAACTACTTTTACCATTACCCAGTATTCATTTCTATTAACTGCGTTAGCCTGCTTGTTGCAAGCTTTTTTAGGGCATAAGCGGTCGGTGATGGAAGGGCCAACGGGGCTATGGTGGGCGACGATTTTAACCGTGACATTATCGGAATCAATGCAAGGAACTGCCCTTGGTACCATTGGTTGGAGTCTTGCTATAGGTATTTTTCTCTCGGGGATTATCACCATTTTAATTGGTTTAAGTGGGCTTGGTGGCTGGCTAGCCAGTTTATTTAAGCCGGGTGTGTTAGTGGTGTTTATGTTTTTGTTGGGTGCTCAATTGGTGACTATATTTTTAAAGGGAATGCTAGGTCTTCCATTTGGTGTTGGCGGAGCAGAAGTGACAGTGAATTATCCCGTTTTCTTTCTAGCCCTTGCTGTGCTTGCTTTGGTGATTGGGGTTATTATTTATTTACCCGCGAGTATCAGTAAATACGCGTTGCTGATTGGCACTATCATCGGTTGGGCAGTGTATAGCATCCTGTTTGGTAGCAGTTCATTACCTGTATCTTCTTCTTCGTGGGCGCTTTTTCCGCTCGGTAAATCGGATGAAATTAGCGTGAGTATTATTTTAACCGCTATCTTTGCAGGTATTCTGAACACCTCAAATACCTTTGGGGCGATGCGAGGAACCGATGTTTTTTATCCAAATTCACAACCAACGAAGTCGCTATACCGACGCAGTTTTGTGATGTCAGGGATTGTGACGGTACTTGCTGCCCCTCTGGGTATTGTGCCTTTTTCGCCTTTCGTGTCTTCTATTGGCTTGATTACTCAAACAAAAGACAGCTCTCGCATTTCATTTGTCATTGGCAGTGGGATTTTTCTTTGTGTGGGGGGGATTGCCGTACTGACGCAATTTTTCCGTTCATTGCCCCTTGCGATTGGCAGCGCGGTGATGTTAGCCACGTATTTGCCATTGCTGTTTTCGTCATTCTCATTTCTGACGGATATGAAATTAAATGCACGTAATATTTACCGATTAGCGCTGCCGATTTTTGTCGGAATATTTTTAATGTCAGCACCGCCAGCGGTATTAGATTCGTTACCCACAATGTTCAGTTCACTGTTAGGTAATGGGCTTTTAATGGGGATTATTTTTGCACTCATTCTGGAAAACACCATTAAGTGGGACAAAATTGCTTAGAAAAGTGGTATTGCGGAAAGTATCTTTAAAGGTGCTTTTACTAGTGCCATTATGGGTGTGAAATTTCAGTTTGGAGATAAAGCATGACTTATCAAATTTTGAGTGATACTGCTGCAAGTATCACTGATTTGCAAAAAAATCCAATGGGTATTATTGCTGAAGGTGAAGGCAACCCTGTTGCTATTCTTAATCGAAATGAACCAGCTTTTTATTGTGTGCCGCCTGAGTTATTCGCGTGGTTTATGGAACTAGCAGAAGATGCAGAACTTAATAAGATTGCAGATGAGCGTGTCCAATCACTCGATACCGTTAGTGTAAATCTCGATGACCTATAAACTCGAATTTGATAAACGTGCATTAAAGGAATGGCAGAAATTAGCGCCTCCGATTCAGAATCAATTTAAAAAAATTAGCGGAACGCCTTGAAAATCCTTTTGTACCATCAGCTCAACTTAGTGGTAAACACAATCGTTATAAAATAAAGCTACGCTCATTAGGCTACCGCTTAGTTTATGAAGTGATCGAGGACAAAATTGTTTTACTGGTTATTGCAATCGGTAAAAGAGAGGGGAATGTGGTTTACTTTTCTTCTGATGAACGTTGACACGAGAAGTTCTAAGGCATAGGCAATTAAAGGGCTAACGTCATGTTAGCCCTTTAATTTTAACGCCCCAAATAGCCATCCCAATCTTTCCAAACGGGTTGTAACCCTGCTTGTACGAGGGCATTTGCCACTTGTGCCGCACTGCGGTTATCGTTTGGTGAAAACTGTTCTAACTCTTCTTTGGTATCTGCATAACCCCCCGGTTGGGTCTTTGAGCCTGCGCTGACATTATTAATGGCGAGTGGCACCACATGATCGCGAAAATACGGGGACTCACGAGTCGACAGCGAAAGCTCAACATTCGGGGCGAGTAAGCGAAAGGCGCAAATGAGTTGGACCAATTCCGCTTCATTCATCAGTGATGCAGGCTCAACGCCACCCGCACAAGGGCGCAAACGTGGAAACGAAATGGAATAGCGGCTTTGCCAATAATATTGCTGCAAATACAGCAAATGCTCAGCCACCATGTAGCAATCGGTGCGCCAACTGTTAGATAAACCAATTAATGCGCCAAGGCCGATTTTATCTACACCAGCCTCGCCAAGACGTTCAGGGGTGGCTAAACGCCAGTGAAAATCTTGCTTTTTGCCCTTGAGGTGATGCAGTTGGTAGGTCGGCTCGTGGTACGTTTCTTGGTAAACCATCACACCATCTAATCCCAGTGTTTTCAATTCCTTATATTCTTCAGTGCTTAAGGGCTGCACTTCCATCATCAATGAACTGAAATAAGGGCGAATGATAGGCAAAGTATGACGGAAGTAATCCATCCCCACTTTACTTTGGTGTTCCCCTGTGACTAACAATAAGCTATCAAACCCAATTTTACGGATTGTTTCGCACTCATTGACAATCTCAGCGTCATTGAGTGTTTTACGTTTGATTTTGTTGCTCATCGAAAAACCACAGTAAGTACAATCGTTTGCGCAAAGGTTTGATAAATAAAGTGGGACGTAAAACCCAACTGCGTGGCCAAAACGTTGGCGAGTAAGCCGTTGTGCTTTTTGCGCCATCGCTTCAACGTAAGGCCTTCCTGCAGGGGAAAGTAGCGCCATAAAATCGTCGAGGGTGAGGATATCACTGGCTAAGGCGTGTTCTACATCGTGGGCGGTTTTGCTATTAATTCGCAGCGTAGTATCGTCCCAATCCAGTGCATTTAGGCGCTCTTGGAAAGGGGGGATCATGATAGTGCTCCCAAAAAGCTGGTGAGTGGGCTGGATGCTTGCGCCTGCTGCTTCGGTGCTGCTAAGCCACTTTGATAAGCCAATTCGGCAGCTTCGACAGCCAGTTTAAAGGCTTTTGCCATTAAAACGGGTTGCTTGGCAACGGCAATCGCCGTATTCACCAGTACGGCATCTGCCCCCATTTCGATAGCTTCTGCGGCGTGGCTTGGCGCACCAATCCCTGCATCTACCACGACTGGCACGGTGGCTTGCTCGATAATAATTCGCAGCATTTCTTTGGTAGCTAAACCTTTATTGGTACCGATAGGCGCCCCTAATGGCATGACTGCCGCGCAGCCAACTTCTTCAAGACGGCGGCACAATACGGGGTCTGCACTGCAATAAGGCAACACCACAAACCCCTCTTTGACCAGTTGCTCCGCTGCTAACAGTGTTTCGATAGGGTCGGGTAATAGATAACGCATGTCAGGGTGAATTTCGAGTTTGACCCAATGGGTACCAAGGGCTTCTCGCGCCAGTCGCGCAGCAAAAACGGCTTCTTGCGCGTTTTTTGCCCCGGATGTATTGGGTAAAAGCTTTACGCCAAGCTCTTGAAGTGGCTGCAAAATACCATCATCCTGCCCGCGCAAGTTAATCCGCTTCATCGCCATGGTGACTAATTGGCTTCCTGAGGCTTGAATAGACTCTTGCATTAACGTGGCATTGGCAAACTTCCCTGTTCCCGTAAATAAGCGTGATTGAAAGGTCACATCAGCGATTTTTAACATGGTTAGCCCCCTGCGATAGCTTGAAATAACAAGATATTATCTTGGTCATTAATGAGATGAGAATCCCACTGACTCTTTGGAATGATGACTTGGTTGATGGCCAGTGCGGTGCCCGCAGTGGAGCGGCCTAGCGCCTCAAACAACTGGTTGACGGTTAGCGGGGCATCAAGCGTCATATTTTGGTCATTAATTAGGATATGCATGCTTCTTCCCGACAAACTGGACATTGCAACGATGGCGTGAGCTGCAAGGTGTTCCATTGTTGTTGTTTCCCATCGAATAAGCGTAATTTCCCACTTAAAGATGAAGGCAACCCGACAAGTAATTTAAGGGCTTCAAGGGCTTGTAGCGTACCGATAACGCCAACAACAGGCCCCAATACCCCAGCGGTACGGCAGTTACGCTCAGGTTCATCTTGGTCTGGATAAAGACAGGCATAACACCCTGAACTAAACGGCGGTTCGAGTACCATCAGTTGTCCACCAAAGCCCACCGCACTACCACTAACGAGAGGTGTGTTAGTGATGACACAGGCGGCATTGATGGCATGGCGCGTTGCCATGTTATCGCAACAATCAAGGACTAAATCGACTTGCTCAACGAGGGGGATTAATGTCTCAACCTCTAATTTCTGCGCAATTGCCCGCGTTTTCACGAGCGGGTTAAGTTGGCGAAGCCGCTTTGCAGCTAATTGCGCTTTTGACTGTTCGATATCATCCGTATCGTAGAGTACTTGTCTTTGTAAATTAGAGACATGCAAATCATCGTGGTCAGCAAGCCATAACTCGCCAACGCCAGCACCGGCTAAGTAGAGGGAAGCGGGGGAGCCTAACCCGCCTAAACCGACAATCAGCACTTTGCTATTTTTCAGTTTTTGTTGCCCTTCAGGGCTAACGTCTTCAAGTAATAGCTGGCGGCTGTAACGCATGAATTCTTGGTCACTTAACATGATTAAATTCCTCGAATTATCAGCCGTGTGTCTATTTCACTAAATACACGGCTAATTATTTGATTATGAATTAATTAACAAGCGCGATGGCGCTCAATTAAATTCAGTAACGTTTCAGTGGCTGCCCGCCAATCATCAGCTTTGGTGATCGCGCTGACCAGAGCCACACTGCCGACACCCGTTGCTAAGACAGCCGGTACGCGGTCAATGGAAATTCCACCAATGGCGACAGTGGGATAATCCGGCGTTGCTTCTACCATCGCTTTAAGGGTTTCCAGCCCTTGGGGGGACGATGGCATCTCTTTGGTTTGCGTGGGGAAAATATGCCCCATGGCAATGTAAGAGGGGCGCACAGATTTGGCGATGGCTAACTCATGCTCATCGTGGGTGGAAATACCTAACCGAAGGCCAGCTTGGTGGATTGCCAGCAAGTCAGTGGTTTCCAAATCTTCTTGGCCAAGGTGTACGCCGTAGGCGCCAAACTCCACGGCTAAGCGCCAGTAGTCGTTGATAAATAACCGTGCGTTATGTTTTTTACCCAAAGCAATAGCTTTTTGGATATCATCACGCACGTCAGCATCTGCTTTGTCTTTGATGCGTAATTGGAGGGTGGAAACACCTGCACTAAGCAGGCGTTCAATCCATTCAACGGAATCAACAACAGGGTAAAGGCCGAGGTATTGCTCGGTCTCTGGAAAAGGTGATGTTGGCGCAACAATAGCGTTAGGCGATTTTTTCATTATCAGCGACCTCTGCGTTCACAATTTCTGCGCCATGGTATAGCTCGCTACCGTGGGCACGGAAGGCTTCAGACATCTGCTCCATACCCGCTTCTTTTTCGTTTGCCTCTTTTTGGGCTGCGTAATCACGCACTTCTTGGGAAATTTTCATCGAGCAGAATTTCGGACCGCACATTGAGCAGAAATGGGCAATTTTCCCCGAGGCTTGCGGCAAGGTTTCATCGTGGTATTTACGTGCAGTTTCGGGGTCTAATGCCAAGTTAAATTGGTCTTCCCAGCGGAATTCGAAACGTGCTTTTGACATAGCATTGTCGCGAATTTGTGCACCGGGGTGGCCTTTGGCAAGGTCAGCTGCGTGCGCTGCAATTTTATAGGTGATAAGCCCTTGTTTAACGTCATCTTTGTTCGGCAAGCCCAAATGCTCTTTTGGTGTTACATAACAGAGCATTGCACAGCCAAACCAGCCGATCATTGCTGCGCCAATACCTGAGGTAAAGTGGTCATAACCCGGTGCAATATCGGTTGTAAGTGGGCCTAAGGTATAGAATGGGGCTTCGTGGCAATGTTCCAATTCTTCCGTCATGTTGCGGCGGATCATCTGCATCGGGACATGTCCGGGGCCTTCAATCATCACTTGGACGTCATATTCCCACGCAATTTTGGTTAACTCGCCAAGGGTATGAAGCTCGGCAAATTGTGCAGCATCGTTTGCATCTTGGATTGAGCCTGGGCGTAAGCCATCACCTAATGATAAGGAAACGTCGTAAGCGGCACAAATTTCACAGATTTCACGGAAGTTTTCATACAGGAAGTTTTCTTGGTGATGGGAGAGGCACCATTTTGCCATGATAGAACCACCACGCGAGACAATGCCCGTCAAGCGTTTAGCGGTCATTGGCACGTAACGCAGCAAGACCCCAGCGTGGATAGTAAAGTAGTCAACGCCTTGTTCTGCTTGCTCTAATAACGTATCGCGGAACATTTCCCACGTCAGGTTTTCCGCTACGCCGTTGACTTTTTCAAGGGCTTGGTAGATTGGCACTGTGCCGATAGGGACTGGGCTATTACGTAAAATCCATTCACGTGTTTCATGGATGTAACGGCCTGTGGACAAATCCATGACGGTATCTGCGCCCCAACGTGTTGACCAAATCAGTTTTTCCACTTCTTCTTCGATGGATGAAGTGACCGACGAGTTACCGATATTGGCGTTCACTTTCACCAAGAAGTTACGGCCAATAATCATCGGCTCAGATTCAGGGTGATTGATATTAGCAGGGATGATGGCACGACCTGCGGCGACTTCTTGGCGAACAAACTCAGGGGTAATATTTTCGGGCAAATTAGCCCCAAAGCCTTGCCCCGGATGTTGTTGCAGTAAAACTTCACCACGAATACGTTCACGGCCCATATTCTCGCGGATAGCGATAAATTCCATTTCTGGGGTAATGATGCCTTTACGAGCGTAGTGAAGTTGGGTGACGCATTTGTTGACTTGTGCTTTTAATGGGTGTGGGCGGTTGTTAAAGCGCAAGTGGTCGAGGCCTGCATCGGCAAGTCGCTGTTGCGTGAAATCAGAGCTTAAGTTTTCTACTTTGGTGGTGTCTGAGCGTTCGTTTATCCACGGAGCGCGAATTTTTTTCAGACCTTTGTGGACGTTGAGTTCTGATGTTGGGTCGCCGTAAGGGCCAGAAGTATCGTAGATAGGAACGGGTTCGTTGTCTTCAAATTGCGGGTTGTCTTTGTCGCCACCAATAAGGGTTTGAGAAAGCTGGATTTCTCGCATCGGAACTTGGATATCGTCTCTCGAACCTTGGAGATAAATACGTTCAGAATTGGGAAATGAAACGCCAGAAACTGTGTTGATAAAGTTTTCAGCGGCGTCACGTTGGGCTTTACGTGTGCGAGCAGGTGCAGCTTGTGGGGATAAATCAGCGGTCGGGATAACATTATTTGTAATATTGGACATAGCAATTTCCTGACATTGTCACGGCTATGATGCAAAACGCACCAAGCGGGTTTATCGAAAGAAAGTTGCTTGTCAGGAGTTCGGAGGAGTAATAAAAAGACGTTGCGTTTAAATTTTCACCAAACGGAAAATGGCAAAAATGGCGCTGAGTGATTACTCTTGTTCCCTTCGCGGGTATTAACCCGATCAGGTTCCGCGGATCCCGAATTAACGGTCTCAGCCTGATGTTTTCACATACTAGGCACTCCGACAAGAATTAATTAGTATAGAGAGCTTCCTGTGATTCTCAAGCTTTTTCCTCGTCATTCTTCGCGCGATAGGTGCGTTGGCTGCACTAAGTTACCCTAGTCACATACTTGTGTATGCTCCTAGGATATCTTAGTTTGCCGCCTTCCTCTAGCACGAATAATTTAGAGGAACCTTTGGAAGGCAAGTTAGTTAAAACCTAAAACCTAAAACCTAAAACCTAAAACCTAAAACCTCAAAAATTAAAAATTAAAAATAAGGTTTATAAATTCCACTGATATTGCGGCCAATTATTTTCATTGGCGACTTTGAGAAGGCGTGGGTCACCGTTAACGATAAACGTTTCATCGGCGAATTGGCACATTGGGAGATCGTTGGCAGAGTCGGTGTAGAAATACACATACGCATCGGTGATTGGCTGGTGGCGAACCCAATCCATAAGGCGTTTAACTTTGCCTTCCTTGAAGGTCGGGATACCGTCAATTTCAGTGGTGTAGCAGCCATTTTGCTGTTTAATATCGATGCCCATCGCGACATCGGCATTGAGTTGATCTGCGATCTTTTTGACAATAAATGAAACGGTCGCGGAGATCACAATAATTGGGATCCCTTTGGCACGGTAGTGGGCGATCGTTTGAATCGCATCAGGGTAGATCCTCGGTAAAATCACGGTTTGCACAAAATCATCCAGCCAGATATCCACTTGCTCCGTTTTGATATCAGCGAGGGTTTGCAGGTTAAAGCGCAGGTAAGTTGGCATATCCAACGTTCCTGCATTGTACTGCGCCATCATGGCTTTATCGGCTTCCACAAACTGTGGGTCACGGATAATTTGCTTATCCCACAGATATTGCGTCCACAATACGCTGCTATCCCCTTGAATCAACGTATCATCTAAGTCAAAAATGGCTAATTTGTTTTGCATTATATTCCTATCGTATGATTAGCTAAGTGCACGAATTTCATTTTTATTAAACATTAACTCAAGGCGGGTGCCGGGTTCAAATAAACGTTCAGAGGAGCGATTGAGCAAATCTACCGTCATATCCCCTGCGGGGGTATTCACGCTATAACGAATAATATTACCAAGCAATTGATGGTCTAAAATTACGGCATCCACAGGGTGTGATATATGTGTCCCGTATTGGCGACCTGCTTCTTTCACATAAATAGATTCAGGGCGGATAGCGAGGGTGCCTTGTAAATTGACGCCTAACATTGCGTTGGCTTTGTGAGCATCCACCAAATTGTAGTGGCCCATAAAGCGAGCAACAAACTCGTTGGCGGGCTGGGTATAAATATTCTCTGCCGTATCGCTTTGTACAATCTGCCCTTTATTCATCAAAAAGATCCTATCGGACATGATCATCGCTTCGTCTTGGTCATGGGTAACAAAAATCGTCGTGAGTCCAAGCTCCCGCTGAATATGGCGAATTTGCTGGCGCAAATGCTTACGAATGCGCGCATCAAGGGCGGATAACGGCTCGTCGAGTAACAAAATTTGCGGTTTCATCACTAGCGCCCTTGCCAGTGCGACGCGTTGGCGCTGCCCGCCGGATAATTGGTGAGGAAATTGTTGTTCTTTTCCTTGCAACTCAACCATTTCGATAACTTCTGCAACAGCTTTAGCTCTTTCGTTGCTATCGATTTTACGCATTTTTAAGCCGAAGGCGATATTGTCCGCGACGGTCATATTGGGGAAAAGTGCATAGCTTTGAAACACCATACCCACGCCACGTTGCTGGGCAGGCTGATGGGTAATATTTTTACGGTTAATATAAAGCTCACCGCTATTCGGTTGCTCGAGGCCTGCGATACAGCGTAATAAAGTGGATTTCCCACAACCACTCGGCCCCAATAGGGTGATAAATTCGCCTTTTTCAATGGTAAATTGAATATCCGCAAAGACCTGATTTGACCCGAAGGATTTTGTTAAATTCTCAGCAATTACATAGCTCATCATTCATCTCCTGAACGATTCAAACGCATCGCTAACCACGTCAGCAATAACGTAAATAAGAAGTAAGACATCACCAGCGCGGAAGTGAAGTGCCCACTGGTTTGGCGCATATTGAACAAGTAGATTTGCAAGGTTTCATAACGTGTTCCCACTAAAATATTGGCAAACACAAACTCACCCATTAAAAATGAAAATGAAATTAATAATGAAACCAACATACCTTTGCGGATATTTGGTAACACAATCATCATGAAAGCGTTAAAGGTATTCGCACCCAATAAATGCGCAGCATCCATCAGGTCATGTAAGTTAATTCCTTGAAAACTGTTGGCGAGGGCGCGGTACATAAATGGCAACGTGATGGTGAAATAGGTGCCAATTAAGATCCACGGCGTGCCTACTAACATAAATGGTTCGTCCGCAAAAATTTGCAATAAACCGACAGATGACACCACTGGTGGGATAGCGAAAGGCAGGATAATCAATAAATCCATCAATCCTTTTAGCTTGGGAAAGCGATAAAACACCGCAAATGTCATCGGTAAAATGACCAAGGTGCTGATTAACAGTGTGCCAAAACAGATAATCAACGAACGACCAAATGCCATTAAAAAGCGCGGGTCTTGCCATAATTGCAGATACCATTTAATGGACAACGCATCGGGTAATACGGTTGCTCCCCAAGAACTGGCAATGGAATACAAAAACGTGGCAATAATCGGCAACGCTAATAAGCTGGCAATACTGATTAACACTAACTTATGAAACCATAAACCAGCATTCTTATTGGTTATTACTGGGCTAATCACATTGTTATTTTGCATGGTAGCTCCGCTTGATTAACCAATGATGGATCCCAGTGATAAACCCTAAGATAGCGATAAGCAGGACGGATAATGCCGCCGCCATATTCGGTTCGAGGAATAAATCACCAGACACTAAACTGGCAATACGGATGGTCACAAGGTTGTAGTTACCGCTGGTTAACGCATAAGTACTGGCATACGCGCCCATCGCATTGGCAATTAAGATAATAAACGTGCCGAGTAAAGCAGGGGAAAGCACCGGAATCGCGACTTTTAACCAATAGGTTAATTTGCTGGCCCCCATGGTTTTTGCCGCATCTTCCCATTCAGGTTTGAGGGCATCAAAGGCTGGGTAAAGCAACAACACACCGAGTGGAATTTGAAAATAGACGTACAGCAGCATTAATCCGCTGGCGCTATAGATATTAAAATCTTCAATAATTCCCCATGCTTTGAGCTGCAACGTGATTGCGCCATTAAAGCCCAAAATAATGATAAACGCGAAAGCTAAGGGAACGCCGCTAAAGTTACTTGCCATGGTGGTGAATGAAATCATCATTCGGCGCACCTTGCCTTGCATCTTGTAGATAGAAAAGGCGGTAACGCTGGCGATAAACAAACCGACTACGCTACAAATTATTGATAACCATAAAGTATTTTCGAAGGCTTGCAGGTAAAAATCATTGGTAAACACCTCAAGGTAATGACTGAAGGACCAGACTTCTTCATAGATAAAGCTGTTGATAAGCACCCAAATCATCGGGGCGATTTGAAATAGGCCAAACAGCACAAAAAAGGGCAGCAATAATAATGCCGCGCGCCAATGAAAACGGGCAAAAGTTTTTTTTAACATGGCCATTTTCCCTACCTGTGGTTGGGCTTGCTCGTAGGGTGCAGTCAGGTCAGCCATTATGCATCTCCTTGTAATAGTGCATCACATACCGATTTATCGAGTGGGTCGATGCCCAATAAACGGCAGACCGTGCCACAAATATCGATTTGCTGAATATCGCAAGGCTGATGGGCAAACTTTGAACCGATGACAAATAGCGGAACTAGACACTCTTCGGGGAGTGTGCCGCCATGGCTGCGATCGTTGTTCATGCCATGGTCGCTAGTGACAAGAATTTGATACCCCTGTTCAATCCACGTCGGGATGTAATTCGACAAAATAATATCTGCGTGGCGAGCTGCATTGCGGTATTGGGGTGAATCAACCCCAAACTTATGCCCTGTATCGTCAATATTCATTGGGTGAATCAATAAGAAGTCAGGGTTAAATTGACTACGCAAATATTCTGCATCCAGAAAGAGATGGTCATCGGGGTAGCTGTCTGCTTGGTAAAAGCAGCCGTGCTGAATAGTAAGTAGTTCATCATGCGTAAAACGGTCTCGAGTCGCCACAAAGGGTGCGCGGTTATAGAGCTCGCTCACCCAATAATAAGCGGCAGCGGCCGTGGTTTTACCCGCAAGACGCGCGAGAGAAAAAATGCTGTCAAAGTGGGATAAACGTACAACTTCATTGTTGACGACCCCGCTTTGCACTGGTGGTACACCCGTTAAAATACACTCATACAACGGGCGAGACATGGAAGGGAGTTCGCACTCCAATTGGTAAAGTGTTGCGCTGTCGGCTTTGATGAGTCCATTGAGATAGCCCATGCAATGATGGGCTACTGAATAACTTAAACCGTCTAGGACAACAAGTATGACTTTCTCAGACATCAGACTTTTATTCCTAAATTCAACAAATTCGATTACTGCTGGTGGATCAGAACTTGTTGTTGCCACATTTTTGGTAAATTACGCGATGATTTTTCCCAGCCTTCAGCATCTTTAATTGGCTGAACATTTTTATATTGTGCTTCTGGCAGCAATTTGGCTTTAACGTCATCAGGTAATGTCAGGTATTGTGCGCGGATTGGGCGTGCATAGCCTTCAGCAAGGTTCAACTGGCCTTTATCACTGAAAATAAATTCACGCGCTAACTTGGCCGCATTTGGGTTTTTCGCAAACTTATTGATAATCGTGGTGTAGCCAGAAATTACTGAGCCATCGGATGGGATCACAACCGTAAAGCGATCGCGGTTGATCTGATCGCGATAATTCAAGGCGTTGAAGTCCCATAAGATCCCAACTTCCACTTCACCTTTTTCGATGTTTGCAACAGTAGGGTCATTAACGGATAGGCGTTTTTGCTTCGCTAACTCCGCAAATAATTCAATGGCGGGTTTAAGGTTGTTTTCATCGCCACCACGGGCAAATGCAGCCGCTAAAACGGCGTTATTGGCTTGCGCTGCAATTCCAACATCCCCCACGGTGACTTTGTATTTGCCTTTCAGTAAGTCGTCCCAACTTTTTGGCGCATCTTTGACTAAGTCGTTATTAATCATAAAGGCAATCGAACCGGTATAGGCTAACGCCCAATGGCCGTCTTTATCTTTTGCCCAATCAGGGATTTGTGACCATGTGGTTGGTTTATAAGGCTGAGTAACCCCTTTTTGCACCGCGACAGGGCCAAATGAAGCACCAACATCACCGATATCTGCTGTTGCGTTATTTTTTTCGGCGGCAAATTTGGCAATTTCTTGTGCAGAACTCATGTCTGTATCTTGGTGTTTTAAGCCATATTGCGTGGCTAAATCTTGCCAAGTTCCTTTCCAGTTTGCCCAAGAATCAGGCATCCCAACGCTGTAAACTTGCCCTTCTTTTTTCGCCGCATTGATCAACTCTGTTAAATTAGCATCCGCAGCAAATGTCATACTGGATGCGGTCAGTGATAGTAAAATCGCAGGAACGATAGTTTTCATTGTTTTCTCACTTTTGAGGAACGGTGAACCAGATTGGTTACTGAGCATCCTAATTTTAATAAGTGACAGTGAGTTGACCGTTTTATGACAGTTTTTAGACATTTTAGGGGATGAACTGTCTAAAAAGTGTCAAAATTGACAGGGATAGAAAATGAAACAAACGTTTGAATGACATTGTGTCAAAGAAGTGTATTGTGTGATTCGAAACTGATTTTTTTATCGACAACCTTTTTATCAACAATGAAAAGCCAAAAAAGATAGAGAAAATGAATAAATTAACGTTAGTAGGAACAGAAAGTGGCTGGTGGTTCGTCTGTTTCGCTGGTCGGCTGTGGTTACCGAAAGGGGACATTCCACGCGGCAGTGCTAAAGACTATTCATTAGAAGGTAAAAGTGCGACGCCAATCGGTGAATGGCAAGGGGAAATTGTCTGGCTGATCGCGGAAAAAATGCCATCCGATATGGCATCTCCGCGGGTTGTTGCCGCGCAGGATGAAGGTTTATTTCGCCTAGCTGGGCGCGGCGTGCAATTGGCGGAATTCTATCGCTCCCACCGCTATTGTGGCTATTGTGGTACCGCCATGCGCCATAGTGCGACGGAATGGGCGTGCTTGTGTGATCATTGCCATGAGCGTTACTACCCGCAAATTGCCCCTTGCATTATCGTGGGGATCCGCCGTGATGACCATATTCTCTTGGCACAGCACCGACGTCATTCTCAAAATCCATTATTTACCGTATTGGCAGGCTTTGTTGAGGTGGGTGAAACATTAGAAGAAGCCGTTATGCGCGAAGTCATGGAAGAGAGCCAAATAAAAGTGAAAAATATTCGCTACGTATCCTCACAGCCATGGCCGTTCCCTCACTCCTTAATGATGGGTTTCCTTGCGGATTACGAGAGCGGTGATATTCAGGTTGATCCGAAAGAACTGGTTAGCGCAAATTGGTATCATTACAATGATTTACCACTTATTCCGCCTGGGGATACCATCGCAAGGCGCTTAATTGAGGATACAGTCGCATTGTGCCGTCAAAGTGAGTACGAATCGGACAAATAGCAGTGCGCTGATATTGTTGCCTTTTACATGTTACAATAGCCATCTTTGCTTATAGCCATTTGCGGCGGCCACTAATAATAATGGAGTAAATAATGACTGAGTTAAAAAATGACCGCTATCTACGTGCTCTGCTACGTCAGCCTGTAGATGTGACCCCGGTATGGATGATGCGTCAAGCGGGGCGTTATTTGCCTGAATACAAAGCAACGCGCGCCGAGGCTGGTGATTTTATTGCTCTGTGCAAAAATACTGAGCTTGCGTGCGAAGTGACACTTCAGCCATTACGTCGCTTTCCATTAGACGCCGCAATTTTATTCTCTGATATCCTAACTATCCCTGATGCTATGGGGCTTGGGTTGTATTTTGAAACAGGCGAAGGCCCACGTTTTCAAAAGCCTATCACCAGTGCGGCAGATGTGAAAAACATCCCAATTCCCGATCCTGAAATGGAGCTGGGATATGTGATGGACGCGGTTCGCGCCATTCGTAAAGCCCTTGAAGGAAATGTCCCGCTGATTGGTTTCTCTGGAAGCCCATGGACATTGGCGACATATATGGTGGAAGGTGGCAGTAGCAAAGCGTTCACTAAAATCAAAAAAATGATGTATGAAGACCCGAATACACTGCATTTATTACTGGATAAACTGGCGGATAGCGTCATTTTATACTTAAATGCGCAAATTCGTGCGGGCGCTCAATCCATCATGATTTTTGATACATGGGGCGGTGTATTAACCAAACGTGATTATTTACAGTTTTCACTGAATTATATGCATAAGATTATCGATGGATTAATTCGCGAAAATGATGGTCGTCGAGTGCCTGTTACCTTATTTACTAAAGGTGGCGGTCAGTGGTTAGAAGAAATGGCGGCAACAGGCTGTGATGCATTAGGTCTTGATTGGACAACAGAAATTGCTGATGCACGTCGTCGTGTGGGGGATAAAGTTGCATTGCAAGGCAATATGGATCCTTCTATGTTGTATGCACCACCTGCACGTATTGAAGACGAAGTGCAAAATATCCTGTCTGGTTTTGGTCACGGCGAAGGGCATGTATTCAACTTAGGTCACGGTATCCATCAGGATGTACCACCTGAGCATGCAGGCGCATTTGTTGATGCGGTTCACCGTTTCTCTCGTCAATATCACCAGTAATCATCATTTCTTGATGTTCTTGATTTGTGGTGTATTTATGGAACCTTGTAAGTACACCATTATCATCTATGATTAAGAATAATTCAGTATCGAAGCATTGGATGCGCTATGGTTTTAGATACTCAACAGTTACGAAAAGAACAAGTTAGCCAAGCCTCAAAAATCATTTTGCAAGATGAGTTTCCACCAGTGAAACTGATTGGTGGAGCGGATGTGGGCTTTGAACAAGATGGCACTATCACCCGTGCGGTGGTGGCAGTCCTATCTTGGCCGCAGCTAGAGCTTGTTGAGTATCAAATCGCACGCATACCGACTCAACTGCCTTATATACCTGGGTTACTTTCATTTCGTGAAGTACCTGGTTTAATGGCCGCGTGGGGGAAAATACAGCATAAGCCTGAATTAGTTCTCGTGGATGGGCAAGGCATTGCTCACCCAAGGCGCTTTGGTGTGGCTTGCCATTTTGGTTTGCAAGCCAATGTGGCAACGATAGGTGTAGCAAAAAGCCGTTTATGTGGCGATGCAGCCGAATTAGATGAAGCCCCCGAAAGTGTTCAGCCATTAATGGCAGGTGAAAATCAACTCGGTTGGGTCTTGCGGAGCAAAAAACGCTGCAAACCATTATATGTTTCGCCGGGGCATAAAGTCGGTTTTTCGTCTTCCTTAGAGTGGGTTAAACAGTGTCTAAAAGGTTATAGGTTGCCTGAACCAACACGTTTTGCTGACGGAATTGCATCAAATCGAACGTTTTTTAAGCGAATGAATGAGAAAATCAGCTAATTATCAGCAAAATATGTGGCATTGACAGATTTTCAGGTAAACTGCGAAGTATTAAGATTGATGAGTCAGAAATTATGTTAAGAAATCCCATTCATTTGAGGTTGGAAAAATTAGAAAGCTGGCAGCATACAACTTTCATGGCAAGTCTATGTGAAAGAATGTACCCCAACTTTCAGATGTTTTGTCAGCAAACTGAATTTGCCGATGCAAAAGTTTATCGTTCCATCCTTGATTTAGTTTGGGAAACTTTGGTCATTAAAGATAGCAAAGTCAATTTCGACAGTCAGTTAGAAAAATTAGAAGAAATTATCCCATCAGCAGATGATTTCGATATGTATGGTGTGTATCCAGCTATTGATGCCTGTATTGCATTGGGTGAAGTTATTCACTCAAAACTGAGTGGTGAAACGCTTGAACATGCGATATTGGTTAGCGAAGCCTCCATTCGTACGGTTGCCATGCTCGAAATGACTCAAGCAGGGCGGGAAATGACAGAAGAAGAACTCAAAGAAATTCCTGCGATTGAAGAAGAGTGGGATATCCAGTGGGACATTTTCCGTTTACTGGCAGCTTGTGAAGAGCGCGACTTAGAGTTAATTAAAGGATTAAAATCTGACCTTCGCGAAGCGGGGGTGAGCAATATAGGTATTACTTTAGGCTAATTTTTACGCTTTCGTTATCGAAAACGTGACTTAGCGCAGTAATGCTGAGTACTAAGACTTCACATTTGCCCCTACTCTGGTCTACATTTAGGGGCGAGAAGAAGTGGCTATCGGGGGCGTGTATCAGGGGCTGTCAATTTGGCATATCCGACGCACTCGATGCTTTGCAAACGATAAACACACTGTGTAAGGATAATTTATGAACAAGACTGAATTAGTTGATGCTATCGCAGAATCAGCAGACCTGACCAAAGTTCAGGCAAAAGCAGCTTTAGAATCTACTCTGAATGCTATTTCTGAAACGCTGAAAAAAGGTGACAGTGTACAACTGGTCGGTTTCGGTACTTTTAAAGTTAGCCACCGTGCTGCTCGTACTGGTCGTAACCCACAAACTAAAGCAGAGATCCAAATTCCTGCGACAACTGTACCAGCTTTCTCTGCCGGTAAAGCACTGAAAGAAGCTGTAAAATAAGTACATTGTATACTCGAATTATCAGAGGGGGTAAGAAACTACCCCTTTTGTTTATTCAAAAAGGGTTGCTGGTATTGGGAGCTCTCTCAATGCTAAGCGCCTGTTCCTCGAATGCGCCAAAACTCCCAGAGTTTAGTGCAAGCGGGTTTATTGCTGATGATGGCGTCATTCGGATGTGGCGGCTGAACGATGCAAAAAGCCAACCTCTTGTCCTGATGGTGGTTTATAGCCCCTATAAAGGCACAGACACTTCCGTTAATTTCTTTGAATACCGTTCTGGTAATCTCTGGCAAATTCGCAGCCAAATCTTGAATCAACAAGGTGGCGATATCACAGAACAGTTACGCTTCGATAAAAATAATGACGTTATTTTTATGCAGCGTGCTCAGGATGGCAGCAAGACCCCACTTTCTACGGATGAAATCACGCGTTGGCGTTTTGAAGCGCAAAGGGTACTTGAGACCAACACTGCACTTATTGTTGGTGGCGTTAAACTTTACCAAGGGCGTTGGCAGCAAGGCAAAGTGACAACTTGTGAAGGTGACGTGCGGGAAGTGACTTTCGAACCCTATGCTGAAAACTGGTTACAAAGCCGTGCGAAAGTGTGGCACTCCCAATTGAACTTGGCCTGGCTAGAATCTTCTGAGGGGAATCAGCTTTTGATGGTGGCGGATACGGATTTTTGCCGCTGGCAACCTAGTAAAGATTCGCTGTAACCTCATTGCTCGTCGTCTTTCAATCCATGGCGTTGTTAGCTGCTCTCAGCTACCCTAGTCACATACTTATGTATGTTCCCCAAGCTATCCTCATTTTGCCGCCTAGCCACAACGCGAATAATTGAGGAAATTACGGTAAGCTAGAAACAGATTAACTTATTCAATAATGGCCCGTTATATTCCCCAAACTATCCTCATTTTTCCACCTAGCCATGAATTGAAATCCTTAGAGCCATTGCCTACTAGTAAAAATAAACAACAATAAAAAAGCTGATAAAAGTTTCCTCTTATCAGCTTAGGGAATGGTTTAGTGCTTTGTATTACTTAATACGTGCGATAGCGCGGTAGCCGATGTCGTTGCGATAGAAGCTATCATTCCAGCGAATGTTTTTAGCGGCTTCATACGCTTTTGTTTGGGCTTTCTCGATATCATCACCCAGTGCCGTTACGCATAATACACGGCCACCGGCGGTAACGACTTCGCCATCTTTCATGCGAGTGCCAGCATGGAACACTTTGCTATCAGCGGATTCAGTGGTTGGTAATCCAGAAATGGCATCACCATTTCGGTAATCCCCAGGGTAACCACCTGCGGCAATAACAACCCCTAAAGCAGGTCGCTCATCCCACAGTGAATCCTTGCCTGCCAACTCACCATTTGCACCCGCCAAACAGAGTGCGACTAAGTCAGACTGTAGACGCATCATGATAGGTTGCGTTTCAGGATCGCCAAAGCGGCAGTTAAATTCGATAACTTTTGGGTTGCCCGCTTTATCAATCATTAGCCCTGCGTATAAGAAGCCTTGGTAACGGTTACCTTCTTGGTCCATCCCTTTAACAGTAGGATAAATCACTTGTTCCATCACTCGTTGATGAATTTCATCGGTGACAACCGGAGCAGGAGAGTAAGCCCCCATGCCCCCTGTATTGAGTCCCGTATCACCATCACCAACACGTTTATGGTCTTGGCTAGTCGCCATTGGGATGACATTCTCACCATCAACCATTACGATAAAGCTGGCTTCTTCACCATCAAGAAACTCTTCAATGACAATGCGATGGCCTGCATCACCGAACGCATTGCCTGCTAACATATCTTGCACAGCGTCTTTTGCTTCTTGGAGTGTCATCGCGACAATCACGCCTTTGCCCGCCGCTAAGCCATCGGCTTTAATCACGATAGGCGCGCCGACTTTATCTAAATACGCTAAAGCAGGTTCCACCTCGGTGAAATTTTCATAAGCGGCAGTAGGAATATGATGGCGAGCCAAAAAGTCCTTAGTAAATGCTTTCGAACCTTCGAGCTGAGCAGCGCCTTTTGTTGGGCCAAAAATTGTTAAGCCAGCCGCTTTAAATGCATCGACAACGCCAATCACTAATGGCGCTTCAGGGCCGACGATCGTTAAATCGATCTGTTTTTCTTTGGCAAATTGCAGCAGGCCATCAATATCAGTGGCAGAAATGTTCACATTTTCAAGAGCAGGTTCGAGCGCTGTTCCTGCATTACCCGGAGCAACATAAACTTTTTTTGCTAAAGGTGATTGCGCCGCTTTCCACGCTAATGCATGTTCACGACCACCACCGCCAATAATTAATATGTTCATGAGTGATCTCCTAATAAATTAGTGACGGAAATGGCGCATATTCGTGAAAATCATTGCGATGCCATGTTCATTTGCCGCAGCAATAACTTCTTCATCGCGAATCGATCCACCTGGTTGAATTACACAAGTCACTCCAACGGCGGCAGCTGCATCAATACCATCGCGGAATGGGAAGAAAGCATCTGAAGCCATCGCACAACCTGCAACTTCTAAACCTTCGTCGGCCGCTTTGATACCCGCAATTTTAGCTGAGTACACACGGCTCATTTGGCCTGCACCAATTCCGATGGTCATGTCATTTTTTGAATAAACAATGGCATTTGATTTAACAAATTTCGCGACTTTCCAACAGAATAGGGCGTCTTTTAGTTCACGTTCAGTCGGTTGGCGTGTCGTAACAACACGTAACTCTTCTTTTTCTACCATGCCTAAATCACGGTCTTGCACTAATAAACCACCGTTGACACGTTTGAAATCTAAGCCTGCAACTGGTTTATTCCATTCACCACAAACAAGTACGCGAACGTTTTGTTTGGTTTCTAGAATAGGTAATGCATCAGTAGCGACGGATGGCGCAATAATCACTTCAACAAATTGGCGCTCGATAATCGCTTGTGCGGTTGTTTTATCTAGCGGACGGTTAAACGCAATGATACCGCCGAATGCAGAGGTCGGGTCAGTTTTGAATGCATTATCATAAGCTGCATGAATATCTTTGCCGATAGCGACACCACAAGGGTTTGCATGCTTCACAATCACACAAGCAGGTTCGTCGAATGATTTAACACATTCAAGAGCAGCATCAGTATCCGCGATATTATTATAAGAAAGTGCCTTGCCTTGAATTTGCTTTGCGGTCGCAATCGATGCTTCTTTTGGATTCTCTTCTATATAGAAAGCGGCATCTTGGTGGCTGTTTTCGCCATAGCGCATATCTTGTTTTTTTATAAAGTTTAAATTCAAGGTGCGAGGGAAGCGGCCTGAAGGCTGTGTGGTGTCACCATAATAAGGTGCAACAAGCTCGCCGAAGTAGTTAGCAATCATGCTGTCGTATGCCGCGGTATGTTCGAATGCCTTTATTGCCAAGTCAAAACGGGTTGCCCAATTCAGAGAATTTTGGTGGTTATCCATTTCATCAATAATAGTTTGGTAGTCATTGCTGTTGACTACGATCGCTACGTCTTTATGGTTTTTAGCGGCGGAGCGCACCATGGTTGGACCACCGATATCGATGTTCTCAACAGCGTCTTCCAGTGTACAGTTCGGTTTTGCGACGGTTTGAGCAAAAGGATATAAATTCACAACAACCATATCGATAGGTGAAATATCATGTTCTTGCATAATTGCGTCATCAGTACCTCGACGACCTAAAATTCCACCATGAACCTTCGGGTGCAATGTTTTTACGCGGCCATCCATCATTTCAGGGAATCCGGTGTAATCTGAAACTTCAGTCACGTTAAGACCTGATTCTGCGAGGAGTTTCGCAGTACCGCCAGTTGATAGAAGTTCAACACCGCGTTCGGAAAGCGCTTTAGCGAATTCAACAACCCCTGTTTTATCAGATACACTAAGCAGGGCACGACGAATAGGACGAAGCAGTTGCATGAGATAGATCCCTTGGATTTGAATAAATAAGGCAATACGAATATCAATGAGTGAAAAGCCGCTGGCTCTTCTTATATACCTATTTATAAAAGCGGAATTTGGTTGCTTCTTCAATAGCTATATATAAGTCACTAACAATTTCAGAACATAAAAACAAAATCAACGCTGAAATTTCATGCTAATTGTAACGCAAACGTTTGCGTAAAGCGCGATAAATTTTAAATTATTTTCACTGTGTGGATAACTTAGTGGATAAGTCAGTATAAGTAGGGGTTTTGCTGTGGAATGCAGCAGTTGAATAAAAAAATGCAAAAAAGGGGTTGCCAGATTTTTCTGACTCCCTATAATGCGCATCCACTGACCGGGAACA
>NZ_JBSICC010000034.1:0-34568 GCF_058245955.1 Providencia sp. UF-224
AGATGGTGGGTCGTGCAGGATTCGAACCTGCGACCAATTGATTAAAAGTCAACTGCTCTACCGACTGAGCTAACGACCCATCTAATTTGCTACTAATACATCTAAAACTAAATTTCTTGCTGTTTTGCGAGATTTTCGGTTAACCGTATTCTCGTATCAACGGCGGCTTATATTACTGATTTCTGACGAGGGTGCAATGATTTTTTTGCAAAAAAAGATTGAATGCACACTTATCATACTGATAACCCCGAAATATTCGGTAATATCGCTTCGGGGCTAGATATTAAAGTGCACTTAGCTTTTTTTCAGCTAATTTAGAGCCCGCACTGTTTGGATATTGTTTCAACACCTGTTGGTAAACAGCTTTCGCTTTATCTTTTTGTCCCTTGTCTTGCATGATCAGCCCAACTTTATATAAGGCTTCACTGCTTTTTTGGGATTTTGGATATTGCTTCACTACAGTGGCAAAGTAGAATGCAGCGTCGTCCTTGCTACCTTTATTGTAGTTTAACTGCCCCAACCAATAGTTGGCGTTAGATTGATATCCTGACTTAGGGTAGGCTTTAATAAAACCTTGTAATGCACCGATAGCGTCATCAATTTGAGCTTTTGACTTGCTTTCCATTGCGAGCTTAACCGCAGCATTGTAATCATCTTTCTCATTTCCACCTGTGTTGGCAGTTGCCGCTGGCGTATTTGAGGAAGATGATGTATTTGCTGAGCTAGTATCAGGCGCATCACCTGAGTTAGCTGAATTGCCGCCACCCGCATTGTCTAATTGCATGTACAAATCTTTTTGGCGTTCGATGACTTGATTCAATTTGTATTCACTTTCTTGAATCTGACCACGTAACATATCGATATCACGTTGGTTATCAGCGAGTTGCTGTTGAATTTGATACAGAATTTGACCTTGAGAAGATACTGCAGTCTCAAGTTGGGATAGACGGTCACCTGGAGAACCAGATCCGACATTGTTGATTGGCGCTTGGGCAATAGCGGCCCAAGGGGCCGCTACGCCAACCAATAACGACAGACCGACTAGTAAGTGTCTGAAGTTACTGTTCATAATAGATAATTTCGCTTATCTATTAGTATGCAATGACTGCACGACGGTTTTTCGCGTAGTCTGCTTCAGTATGACCTAACACAGCTGGTTTTTCTTTACCGTAAGAAACCAGTGAAACTTGGTCACCAGAAACACCTTTGCTTTGCAGGTACATTTTAACTGCATTAGCACGACGCTCGCCCAGTGCGATGTTGTATTCTGGAGTACCACGCTCATCCGCATGACCTTCAACAACAACACGTACAGATGGGTTGCTACGCAGGAATGCTGCGTGTGCATCTAACATATCAGCGTATTCTGGAGATACGTTGTATTTGTCAAAGCCAAAGTAAACAGTGTTGTTTTGTTGCAGCTGTTCCATTTGCTGACGTGCCAGCTCTTCCGCAGACAGACCAGTGTTAGTTTGGTTAGTAGAAGTATCTACGCCATCTTGGTCATTGTTTTTGTTAGAGCTACAAGCTGCGACTGCCATGATTGGTAACGCGATCATCAGCCCTTTAAGCACTTTATTCAGTTGCATCGTTTTGATCCTTAATATTTTTTGCCACACATTATTATTATGCATCACAGATACGGAGACCAGGCAGGGAATTTGACCTGTCCATCAGTCGCCGGAAGACGCGCTTTGAAACGCCCGTCGGTCGAAACTAGCTGCAATATAGTCCCCAAGCCTTGAGAGGAGCTATAAATTACCATAGTGCCGTTAGGTGCGATACTCGGCGTTTCATCTAGGAACGTTTTCGTTAAAAATTCAACGTTGTTCGTTGCCAGATCTTGTTTGGCGACATGTTGCTGACCGCCGCCGGAGCTGACCATCACTAAGAAAGTACCATCCGGGCTAACATCAGCGTCCTGATTTTGTGTTCCTTCCCAAGATACACGTGTCGGACTGCCACCATTAATATTCATTTTATAAATCTGCGGGCGCCCCGCCTGATCTGAAGTATAGACCAAAGTTTGGCTATCTGGCATCCAGCTTGGCTCAGTATTGTTACTGCGACCATCGGTTACCTGACGAATTTGCCCACTTGCTAAGTCCATAACATATAAATTCAGGCTGCCTGTTTTAGACAGTGCAAATGCCAATTTTGTCCCATCTGGAGAGAATGCAGGTGCCCCATTATGACGTGGGAAAGACGCGACCTGACGAACTGCTCCTGAAGACAATGTTTGAATGACAAGTGCTGAACTACCGCTTTCAAAAGTTACATACGCCAGTTTTTCACCGTCTGGTGACCAAGCAGGCGACATTAGAGGCTCTGGTGAACGGTGAACCGTAAACTGGTTGAAACCGTCGTAATCAGAAACTCGTAATTCATATGGATACTGACCGCCTTTGTTAACAACAACATATGCAATACGTGTACGGAATGCACCACGAATGCCTGTCAGTTTTTCAAAGACTTCATCACTTGCAGTGTGCGCCGCATAGCGTAACCACTCTTTTGTGACTTTAAATTGGTTTTGAGATAATACAGCACCCGGATTAGCGGCAACATCCACTAACTGATAGCTAACTACAAAGCTACCATCTGCTGCTGGCTGTACTTGGCCCACAACCACAGCATTAATACCTAATGCTGTCCATGCATCTGGGATCACTTCCGATGCAGTGCCGGGTTGTTGAGGCATACGGCTTGGCTCAATTGGGTTAAATTTCCCGCTATTACGTAAATCAGCGCCCACGATTTGGCCAACTTCTTGTGGCGGTGCGCCTGCACCAGACCATTTAAAAGGCACCACACCAATTGGTTGAGCTGAGTTTACACCTTCAGTGATCTCAATACGTATTTCAGCCTGAGCCACTGTCGCCCATAGCATTAGGAACCCTAAAACTACTTTAAAAGCCTGCTTCATTCTTATCTCCCTTATTGCGTATTATTTACCACCGCAATAATTCGCTGAATTTTAACAAAGGTATAATAACAAAACTAGATACTACGCAAACTATTTATGCTATTGCCATAAACTTTTCAATACAGATAGCTCTGAGTTATTGAAAATCAAGGCTTAAACACAACAGTGCTACCTGCTTTATTAAATGTATCATAGACCTCGCGGTTAGGCGGTTTTGGCATCGTAGCAAGTTTCGCTGCTCGTATTGCCGCATCACATAGCGCTGCGTCATTGGTCGGGCTATTTTTTGGGGTAATGCTCACTAATAAACCATCTGGTGCAAGCTTCAATTGCAGTTCACACGTCCGTCCACGAAACGTATCCGAATCATAGAATTTGCTTTGAATTGCCGCTTTTACTTTACCTGCATAGCTATCAACATCTGCATTAGAAGCACCCGATTTTTTACCACCACCCGTTCCTGCCGCGGTTTCACCGCCTTTTTTGCTCGGACCCGATGCCGTTAAGTCACCTAGTAAGTCATCAACTGAAGCGGCATTTTTAGCTGCTTCCGCCTTGGCTTTAGCGGCTTTTGCTTTCGCTTCTTTATCGGCTTTTTCTTTGGCTTCTTTATCTGCCTTGGCTTTAGCTTCTTTATCGGCTTTTACTTTAGCCTCTTTTTCTGCTTTTTCTTTGGCTTCTTTTTCCGCTTTTTCTTTAGCTTCTTTTTCTGCTTTGGCTTTAGTCGCTTCAGCTTCTTTTTGTGCCTGAGCTTCGGCTTTAGCTTTCTCTGCCGCTTGCTCTTTTATTAATTTTTCTTTTTCCGCTTTTGCTTTCGCAGCCGCTTCT
The DNA here is from genome assembly GCF_058245955.1 of Providencia sp. UF-224. Classification (NCBI taxonomy): domain Bacteria; kingdom Pseudomonadati; phylum Pseudomonadota; class Gammaproteobacteria; order Enterobacterales; family Morganellaceae; genus Providencia; species Providencia sp. UF-224. The sequence continues at coordinate 3,755 of NZ_JBSICC010000034.1, forward strand.
TCCGCTATTTTTTGCTCTTCCTTAGCTTTCTTCGCGGCATCTAACGCTTTTTTCTGTTGTTCCTCAGCTTGCTTTTGCTGCTCAGCTGTATCACGTTCAGTTTTAATGCGCTCTTCTTCTAGTTTTTGAAGGCGTTTTTGTTCCTTCTCTTGCTGTTCTCTTAGCTCGGCATCTTGCTTCTGTTCTTGCTCTTTACGCTCTTTAGCCGCTTGTCTGGCCATGTTTTGTTGTTTTTGCATTTCTTCGTATTGCTCAACAACCACGCCAGGGTCGACCATCACCGCATCGATGACAGTCCCTTCTTCTCCGCCACCACCAAGTTTGACGACGGAAACTAAAGAGCCTATAACGATCAAACCAATCAACAGGACATGCAGCACCACTGACATCACAAGTGACCGGTTTAAGTTATCTTTTTTCTCTTTTGTCTTTCCCACTCTGGTATCCAAAAAAAGATGTGTGACTTATTCAAACCACAACAACTCAGCCTAGATAGGCTGAGTCATCAAGCCGACAGATTTAATCCCTGCGCTGTGCAAAATGTTCAATGCCTTAATCACTTCCTCATAAGGCACTTCTTTTGCTCCCCCAATTAAGAAAACCGCTTTGGGATTTTTCTCTAATTGAGATTTAGCTTCAGCCGCAATCTGTTCTGGTGGAAGCAATTCTAACACCTCGCCATCAAGGCGCATATTGTATTGCCCCACTCCCGATACTTCTAAAATAATCGGGGGGTTATCACTTGATGATACGGTCTGTGTATCTGTAGCATCCGGTAATTCAACTTCCACACTTTGGGAGATAATGGGTGCAGTTGCCATAAAGATCAGCAAAAGTACCAACAAGACATCCAGCAATGGAACGATGTTAATTTCGGATTTCAGCTCACGTTTGCGACTAGTGCGCGCCATTCGCTTATCTCCCCGTATTATTTCTTATCAGCAGAGAAGGCTTGACGATGCAAGATGGCTAAAAATTCTTCCATAAAGTTATCGTAGCTTTGTTCTAACTTGTTAACACGCTGGTTTAAGCGGTTATACGCCATCACCGCTGGAATTGCGGCAAACAGACCAATCGCAGTTGCGATCAAGGCTTCTGCAATCCCTGGCGCAACCATTTGCAGTGTCGCTTGTTTAACCGCACCTAATGCGATAAAGGCATGCATGATCCCCCAAACCGTACCAAATAAACCAATATATGGGCTAATTGACCCAACGGTACCTAGGAATGGGATGTGTGCCTCTACGGATTCTAATTCACGATTCATTGAAATACGCATTGCACGGGATGCCCCCGTAACCACGGCATCAGGCGCATGGATATTCGCTTGATGTAAACGAACAAATTCTTTAAAGCCTGAATGGAAAATTTGTTCTGCGCCACTGAGTTCATCACGACGCGCTTGGCTTTCTTTGTATAAGCGCGATAGCTCGATTCCTGACCAGAACTTATCCTCGAATGCCTCTGCTTCACGGCTAGCAGCATTTAAAATTTTGGTTCTTTGAATGATGATCGCCCATGATGCGATAGAAAAACCGATCAAAACGAACATAATGAGCTGAACCAAAAGGCTCGCTTTTAGGAATAAATCCAGGATATTCATGTCAGTCACTGTTTAAACTCCGCGACAATAGACTTAGGAAGCGCTGTAGGCTTCATTTTTGATGTGTCCACACAAGCAATAAGGGCATTAGCCCCACAAAGCAGGTTACCTTGCGAATCAACTAACCTTTGATGAAAGGTTAATGAGGCGCGTTTCATTTCAACAATTTGCGTCTCAACTTCCAACATGTCATCCAACCGAGCGCCCTTCACAAAATCAATTGTCATGCTACGCACAACAAAGCCAAGGTTCTCAGTAAGCATACTTTGCTGGTTGATCCCTTTATTTCGCAACATTTCTGTTCTTGCCCGCTCAAAAAAAGCTAAATAGCGCGCGTGATAAACCACACCGCCCGCATCTGTATCTTCATAATACACGCGAACAGGCCAGCGAAATAACATATCAACCACTCCGTCTTAGGTTAAATTCATTAACGGTGCCACTATACGCAAGACAGTGTCAGTTTGGAATCACTTTGAAAGTAAAGATATCAAAAATAATTATGGGTCCATTGACCCACAATTAGCAATTAGAATTATCTAAAGACTTGAAAAAGTCCCCAAATAAGAATGATGGCTGCTGGCAATGGGTGAAATATTGCACGAAAGATCACTTTTTGCGGTTTAAAACCTACACCAAAAATCATCGCCGTACACGTTGCCCAAATGAGTAATAGCCCTTGCCAAATAAGGAATGAACTGGTCTTGGCTGCAAATAGGCTCGGGTCCCACATGACAGCACCAGCTGTTACTAAAGCTAAAATAAGGATAAGGGCCCTTATCGGCCCCTTATCCATTAGCTGATAGGTTTTATCCACCAGCATATTACTTACTCACCATCTTTAGCGGCTTTAGAGTCTTCAGAGTGCTCTAACGCTAATGCTGCAATCACTGCAAAACTACAAGCTAACAGCGTGCCGAGGATCCAGGCGAAATACCACATAGTTATGCTCCTTAATACAGTGAGTGCTTGTTGCCTTCGATGAAGTTTTTGTCCAGACGACCAAACATTTTGTAGTAACACCATGCGGTGTATGCCAGTACGATTGGAACAAAGATAATAGCAACCACGGTCATCACTTGCAGAGTAAACAGGCTAGAAGTCGCATCCCACATGGTCAAGCTTGCATTTGGCATGATGCTTGAAGGCATGATGAATGGGAACATTGCTACGCCACAAGTTAAAATGATACAAGCGATGGTTAATGAAGAACTAACAAACGCCCAACCATTTTTGTCTGCTTTACTGAACAGCATAGTCAGTAATGGCAGTGCCAGACCCAGTGCAGGCAGAGCCCACAGGATTGGATAAGTGTTGAAGTTAGTCAACCAAGCACCTGAAACCACTTCGACTGTTTTGTTCAGTGGGTTTGATACTGCATGGTGATCCAGTGTTGAGGTCACAACATAGCCATCAATTCCCATCACTAACCAAACGCCTGCGCCCGCAAAGGCTAACAGAGTGACTAATGCACAGATATACGTTGCTTTACGCACACGTAAGTACAGTTCGCCCGTAGTACGCATTTGCAGATAAGTTGCACCTTGGGTAACAATCATCATTAAACCGACTACACCAGCTAACAGACCGTACGGGTTCAGCAGACCAAACAGGTTACCTGTATAGGTTAAGTACTGTTGGTTATCAATTTGCAGTGGAACACCTAATAATAGGTTACCAAACGCAACACCGATAACTAATGGTGGAACGAAACCACCAATAAACAGACCCCAGTCCCACATATTACGCCATTTTGGGTTCTCCAGTTTTGAACGGTAGTCGAAACCAACCGGACGGAAGAACAATGCAGCTAATACCAAAATCATAGCGATATAGAAACCAGAGAATGACGCAGCATAGACTTGTGGCCATGCAGCGAACATCGCACCACCAGCAGTGATTAACCAAACTTGGTTACCATCCCAGTGCGGTGCAACGGCGTTAATCATGATACGGCGTTCAGTATCTGTTTTACCTAAGATAGGTAATAGGAAGCCAACGCCCATGTCAAAGCCATCCGTGACAGCAAATCCAATCAGTAATACACCGATAAGGATCCACCACACAAACCGAAGAACTTCATAATCAAACATAAGTGGCTCCTATTTACTGAACGTCGTGTGCAGAAGTGTTTTTCTGTTCAAAGTGATAACGACCGGTTTTCAGGCTACTAGGCCCTTTACGAGCGAATTTGAACATTAAGAACATTTCAGCAATTAAGAACAGTGTGTACAGACCACAGATCAGTGCCATAGAGAAGATCAGGTCATGAGTTGTCAAATTAGAGTGTGCGACCGAAACCGGTAACACTTCACCAATTGCCCATGGCTGACGACCATATTCTGCAACGAACCAACCTGCTTCAATTGCAATCCATGGTAATGGGATACCAATCAAGGCAATACGTAACAGCAGTTTGCTTTGACCAATACGGTTGCGAACCACTGACAGGAATGCCCAGCTGATGATTAACAGTAACAGGAAGCCGACACCAACCATGATGCGGAATGCCCAGAACAGTGGACCTACGTTCGGAATACTGTCTTTAACTGCTTTTTGAATCTGTGCTTCTGTCGCATCAACCACATTTGGTGCGTATTGTTTTAACAGAAGACCGTAACCCAGATCTTTTTTGCTTGCTTCGAATGCTGCACGCAAATCAGGATCTTTGTTACCCGCTAACAGCTCTTGTAACTGACCATATGCAACCATACCGTTACGAATACGAACTTCGTGCTGTTTCATCAGGTCTTTCAGACCTAATACAGGCGTATCGATAGAACGGGTTGCAATGATACCCATCGCCCAAGGAATTGAGATAGCAAATTTGTTTTCTTGCTTCTCAGTATCCGGCCAAGCGATTAAGTTAAACGCAGCTGGTGGAGCATGGGTTTCCCACTCTGCTTCAACAGCGGCCAGTTTGGTTTTCTGAACGTCGCCCATTTCGTAACCTGATTCATCACCAAGAACGATAACAGACAGAACGGCAGCAATACCAAAGCTTGCAGCAATTGCAAAAGAACGTTTAGCAAAAGCAACATCACGACCTTTAAGCAGGTAGTAAGAGCTAATACCAAGGATAAACATTGCACCGGTACAATAACCCGCAGCAACTGTGTGGACGAACTTAACCTGCGCAACTGGGTTTAGGACTAGCTCAGAGAAGCTAACCATTTCCATACGCATTGTTTCGAAGTTGAAATCAGCAGCGATTGGGTTTTGCATCCAACCGTTCGCAACCAAGATCCACAAAGCAGAGAAGTTAGAACCTAAAGCAACTAACCATGTTACAGCTAGGTGTTGTTTTTTGCTTAAACGATCCCAACCAAAGAAGAATAAACCGACGAACGTTGATTCTAAGAAGAACGCCATCAGACCTTCGATTGCAAGAGGTGCACCGAAGATATCTCCTACATAGTGCGCGTAGTAAGACCAGTTAGTCCCGAATTGGAACTCCATAGTCAGACCCGTTGCAACACCCAGGGCGAAGTTAATACCAAATAACTTACCCCAGAACTTAGTCATATCTTTATAAATTTGCTTGCCAGACAGCACATATACCGTTTCCATGATCGCAAGCAAAAACGCCATACCGAGCGTTAATGGTACGAACAGGAAGTGATACATCGCAGTTAAGGCAAACTGTAATCGTGACAGTTCGACAATATCAAACATCTTGACTCCTTGCTCCTAGCAGGAAGACACCGACTTGCGGCAACCCAGCTTCCAAATTATGTTTTTAGAAAGCCTCTTAACTACCAGCAAAAAATGCCTCAAAACAACAAATAATTAACAAAATTAAAAGAACGAACGTTACTATAATAATAGTACGCCTATCTTCACATACAATAAACTTCTTTTACGTGACTCAGATTTGAATTCTGAATTTACATCAATAATTATACTCTTTAATAGAAAACCGAGTATTTGATCGAGCACCAATTTAAGCAATTTAACAAAATAAAGCCAGCTCCAATGAATTGATTTACGTCAATTTTTTTCATCTTGTTAATTGTTCTGAGCTTCAGTCAATTAATGGTTATTCACTTGTTAATGTGCTGTTATTGGTATTGATATAAATGTACTTAATTTTGCCAAAGATTAACAAATAAATATAACCTTTGTATTAAGGACTCCAAAAAAGAATATTTAATTTGTAATAGTATCTTATTTTAAAGTTATTATGAATTTTATTAATATCCGAATCTAACTCAACTAAACCCCTATATTCGGATAATTGTTCCCCCCTAAAAGTTATAAATTTGATGTGCCGCAATTTCGCTATTTTTTGCATAAAGTGCGAACACTCCCCTATCGTTTGCTAACCCACGCACTTTTTTGTCCTTATAACGGTCATCAATGCGCTTTCTGGTGCATTTTTTTTAAGTATAGACACTCTTTTTTAGAAAACCTTATAAGTGGTACAGAAATTATGTTAGACCTTGTGAGCCTCGCCCAACAATAGGCACAAAAAAACCCGCACTCAATTGAGCACGGGCTTTCGTCTCTTACGGTTGCTAGTTGCCTAGCGGATCATTTACTTGTTCAGCAATGATTTAACGGCATCACCGATGTCTGCAAGGCTACGAACGGTTTTCACGCCCGCCGCTTCTAATGCAGCAAATTTCTCATCAGCAGTACCTTTACCACCAGCGATGATTGCACCAGCGTGACCCATACGTTTGCCTTTCGGCGCAGTCACACCCGCGATGTAACCGACAACAGGCTTAGTCACGTGCTCTTTAATATACGCTGCAGCTTCTTCTTCTGCGTTACCACCGATTTCACCGATCATCACGATCGCTTCAGTTTGTGGGTCAGCTTGGAACATTTCCAGAATATCAATAAAGTTTGAACCTGGGATTGGGTCACCACCGATACCAACACAGGTAGATTGGCCTAAACCTGCATCTGTGGTTTGTTTAACCGCTTCATAGGTCAGTGTACCTGAACGAGAAACGATACCCACTTTACCTGGTAAGTGAATGTGGCCTGGTTGGATACCAATCTTACATTGACCTGGAGTGATTACACCTGGGCAGTTTGGACCAATCATGCGAACGCCAGCTTCATCTAATTTCACTTTGACAGTCAGCATATCCAGCGTTGGGATACCTTCAGTGATAGTGATGATCAGTTTAATGCCTGCATCGATAGCTTCTAAGATAGAATCTTTACAAAATGGTGCTGGAACGTAGATAACAGAGGCCGTTGCGCCTGTTGCTTCAACCGCTTCGCGCACGGTGTTAAATACTGGCAGACCGAGGTGAGTTGTGCCGCCTTTACCCGGAGTCACACCACCAACCATTTGTGTTCCATAAGCAATTGCTTGTTCTGAGTGGAATGTACCTTGACCACCAGTGAAACCTTGGCAAATTACTTTGGTGTTTTTATCGATTAAAATAGACATTATTTAGCCTCCGCTGCTGCTACTGCTTTTTTAGCTGCGTCAGTCAGGCTGTTTGCAGCGATAATGTTCAAGCCGCTGTCAGCCAGTTTCTTAGCACCTAACTCAGCATTGTTACCTTCTAAACGCACAACTACTGGTACATTTACGCCAACTTCTTCAACTGCACCAATGATGCCGTCTGCAATCAGGTCGCAACGAACGATACCACCAAAGATGTTAACGAAAACCGCTTTTACGTTTTCATCAGAAAGAATGATTTTAAATGCTTCAGTAACACGCTCTTTTGTCGCGCCGCCGCCAACGTCTAAGAAGTTAGCTGGTGCACCACCGTGCAGTTTAACAATGTCCATGGTACCCATTGCTAAGCCCGCACCGTTAACCATACAACCGATGTTGCCGTCTAATGCAACGTAGTTCAGTTCCCACTGAGCCGCTTGTGCTTCACGCGCATCTTCTTGAGATTCGTCACGCAGTTCACGGATTTCAGGCTGACGATATAATGCGTTGCTGTCGATGCCTAATTTACCATCTAAGCATACTAAGTCGCCCGCAGTGCTGATAACCAATGGGTTGATTTCAGCTAATGCTAAATCACGCTCAAGGAACAGTGTCGCCAGACCCATGAAGATTTTCGCAAATTGGCTAACTTGTTTACCTGTTAAGCCTAATTTGAACGCTAATTCACGGCCTTGGAAAGGCATTGGACCTGTCAGTGGGTCAATAATCGCTTTGTGGATCAGTTCCGGTGTTTCTTCCGCAACTTTCTCGATTTCCACGCCACCTTCAGTCGATGCCATGAAAACAACACGACGGGTGCTACGGTCAACAACTGCACCTAAATATAATTCTTTTGCAATGTCAGTCGCCGTTTCAACCAGAATTTGGTTAACAGGCTGGCCATTTGCGTCTGTTTGATAGGTAACTAAGTTTTTACCTAACCAGTTTTCTGCGAAGGCTTTAACTTCATTGATATCGCTGGTCACTTTAACGCCGCCAGCTTTACCACGTCCACCTGCGTGAACTTGGCATTTAATTACCCATGGGCCGTTGCCAATTTTTTTCGCAGCATCGACGGTTTCAGCGACTGATGAACAGGCATAACCTGTTGGTGCAGGCATCCCATAACGTGCAAACAACTGTTTTGCCTGGTACTCGTGTAAATTCATGATGTTCTATCCATAATTGAGTCTGAAGAGGCGTTTATTCGCCTCCTGCAATTGTTACTGATTTAGCAACCCGCGAACGGGCTGCATCGGTTACTTCAGACCGGGCAGGTTGTTCCCTGCCCTGTTATGTTGCTATACGTCCAGCAGTAAACGAGTTGGATCTTCCAGCATATCTTTGATAGCGACTAAGAAGCCGACTGACTCGCTACCATCGATTAAGCGGTGGTCATAAGACAGCGCTAAGTACATCATAGGAAGAATCTCTACCTTACCATTTACAGCCATAGGGCGGTCTTTAATGGCATGCATGCCTAAAATTGCGCTCTGTGGTGGGTTAATGATAGGTGTAGACATCAGAGAACCGAATACGCCACCATTAGTGATAGTGAAGTTACCGCCGCTTAAGTCTTCAACAGTTAATTTACCGTCACGACCTTTAACAGCCAGTTCTTTAATTTTCTTCTCGATATCAGCCATGCTCATTGCATCGACATCGCGCAGTACTGGGGTGACCAGACCACGAGGTGTTGATACCGCGATGCTGATATCAAAGTAGTTATGGTAAACCACATCACTGCCATCAATAGAAGCGTTCACTTCTGGATAGCGTTTCAGTGCTTCAACCGCCGCTTTAACATAGAAAGACATGAAACCTAAACGTACGCCGTGACGTTTTTCGAACGCTTCGCCATACTGTTTACGTAAGTCTTTGATTGGTTGCATGTTGATTTCGTTGAACGTGGTCAACATTGCTGTGGTGTTTTTCGCTTCTAACAGACGCTCTGCGATACGTTTACGTAAACGTGTCATTGGAACACGTTTTTCGCTACGGTGCGCTAAAGGAGCCTGTGGCGCAGCTGGTGCAGAAGCTGCTGGTGCTGCGGATTTGTTTGCCGCTAAGTGTTTTTCAACATCTTCACGTGTTAAACGACCGCCAACACCCGTACCTTTAATGTTCGCAGGGTTCAGGTCATGTTCTGCAATCAGACGACGAATTGCTGGGCTCAGCGCATCGTTGCTTTCATCTTCTAAACTCGCAGTTTGGCGCTGAGCTGGTGTTGCTTCTTGCGCGCTTTTCACTTCCGCAGGAATGCCAGTGCTGTCGCCTAAACGAATACGGCCTAACAATTGCTTAGATAATACCGTTGCGCCTTCGTCTTCAACGATAGCTTCTAATACGCCCGCTTCGCTCGCTGGCACTTCCAGTACCACTTTATCTGTTTCGATCTCAACCAGGACTTCATCACGCTGAACACTGTCACCTGGTTTTTTATGCCATGTGGCAACCGTAGCATCGGCAACGGACTCAGGAAGATCGGGAACAAGAATTTCTACGCTACTCATTTTCTATCCTTTAATTATTCAATGTTCAAAGCGTCATTGACCAGAGCTTTCTGTTGCTCTTGGTGTACGGACGCATAGCCAACTGCTGGAGATGAAGAAGCAGCTCGACCTGCATAACGTAAAGTTGCCCCAGCTGGGATAGCTTCACGGAAATTATGTTGACTGCAATACCAAGCGCCTTGGTTTAATGGCTCTTCTTGACACCATACAAAGTCTTTCACACCGGTAAATTGCGCCAACGCTTTTTGGATGTCTTCGTGTGGGAACGGATATAGCTGTTCGATACGCACGATAGCCACGTCAGTTTGCTCATTCTTACGACGTTGTTCTAACAGATCGTAATAAACTTTACCTGAACACATCACGACGCGTTTCACATTTTTCGGATTGATTTCATCGATTTCACCGATAACTGGTTCAAATGTGCCATTTGCCAGTTCTTCCATGCTAGACACCGCTAATGGGTGACGCAGCAGAGATTTAGGTGACATCACAATCAGAGGACGACGCATGCCACGCAGGGCTTGACGACGTAACATGTGATAAACCTGAGCCGGTGTTGACGGCACACACACTTGCATGTTTTGGTCAGCACACAGTTGCAGGTAACGCTCTAAACGTGCAGATGAGTGCTCTGGGCCCTGACCTTCATAACCATGAGGCAGTAACATGACCAGACCACACATACGACCCCATTTTTGCTCACCAGAGCTAATAAATTGGTCGATAACCACTTGCGCACAGTTAGCAAAGTCACCAAATTGCGCTTCCCAGATGGTCAGAGCGCGAGGTTCAGTCGTTGCATAACCGTATTCGAACGCTAATACCGCATTTTCAGTCAGAACAGAGTCCCAAACGTTGAACACGCCTTGGCCGTTATGAATGTTTTGCAGTGGAACGTAGACAGAACCGTTAGTTTGGTTGTGAACAACCGCATGGCGGTGGAAGAAGGTTCCGCGGCCCGCGTCTTCACCGGATAAACGCACTGGAACGCCTTCATCAACTAACGTTGCATACGCTAAAGTCTCAGCTGCACCCCAGTCGAGTAATTTATTGCCTTTCGCCATTTCTGCGCGGTCAGCGTAGATTTTCTCAACACGAGATTGTGCGACAACACCTTCAGGGATAGTGCTGACTTTAACAGCCAGATCCGTTAAGCGTTTGATATCAACTGTTGATTTGTAGGATGCATCCCATTCATGGTTCAGATATGGTGCCCATGTGTATGAGTTCAGACCCATTTCACGGTACTCTTCAACCACACAGTTACCCGCATCTAACGCATCGCGGTACAGGTTAACCATTTCTGTCACATCATTTGCACTCAATACGTTTTCTGCAATTAAGCGGTCTGCGTAGATTTTACGTGGTGTTGGGTGCTGTTTGATTTTTTGGTACATCACAGGCTGAGTTGCACTTGGCTCATCGGCTTCGTTATGACCATGACGGCGGTAACAGACTAAATCGATCATCACATCGCGTTTAAAGGTATTACGGAAGTCCAGCGCTAAACGTGTGACAAATGAAACCGCTTCTGGGTCATCCGCATTCACGTGGAAAATTGGCGCCTGAACCATCTTCACGATGTCAGTACAGTATTCTGTTGAACGTGTATCTTTCGGGTTTGAGGTGGTGAAACCAATTTGGTTGTTAATAACGATACGCATGGTACCGCCCACTTCATAACCACGTGCTTGAGACATGTTCAGGGTTTCTTGCACAACGCCTTGACCAGTTACTGCTGAGTCACCGTGAATAGTGATTGGCAGAACCATGTTGCTGCGACCTTCATCTAAACGGTCACGACGAGCGCGTACAGAACCGATTACCACTGGGCTAACGATTTCAAGGTGCGATGGGTTAAACGCCAGCGCTAAGTGAACACGTGAACCGGCGGTTTCAAAGTCAGACGAGAAACCTTGGTGATATTTAACGTCACCCGCACTTGAATGATCTTTGTGTTTACCCGCGAACTCATCAAATAATTCGCCCGGTTTTTTACCTAAGATATTAACCAGTACGTTTAAACGACCACGGTGCGCCATACCCAGCACAACTTCGCGAGTATCTTGTTTGCCAGCGTGGTGGATTAAGTCTTTCAGCATTGGGATCAGTGAATCACCACCTTCCAATGAGAAACGTTTTGCACCCGGGAATTTAGCCCCGATGTAGCGCTCAAGACCTTCAGCCGCGGTTAGCTCAGACAGGAAGCGTTTTTTCTCATCCGCAGAGAAAACTTTAGACACGTCAACAGACTCAAGACGTTGTTGAATCCAACGTTTTTCTTCTGTATTGGTGATGTGCATATATTCCGCACCGATTGAACCGCAGTAAATGCGTTTCAGGTTGTCATATAGCTCGCTGAGTTTCATGGTTTCTTTGCCGATAGCAAAAGAACCGACGTTGAAGGTTTCGTTGAAATCTTCTTTCGTTAAGTTATGGAAAGCTGGGTCTAAATCTGGAACAGATTCGCGATTCCATAGCCCTAACGGGTCAAGGTTGGCATTTTGATGTCCGCGAAAGCGGAATGCATTAATTAACTGCAAAACTTTGACTTGTTTTGCATCGATAGCTGGATCGCTAACAGAGGTGTGATAACGAGTAGAGTCTTTTGCTAAGCGGCGGAAGTAATCGCGCGCTTGGGAGTGGAATTGCTCACCATTGGTGCCGAGGGCTGCACCTGGTAGTTGCTCAAAAATGGCTTTCCACTCGGCATCGACAGAGTTAGGGTCAGTCAGATAATCTTCATAGAGCTGTTCTATATAAGTCTGGTTCGCGCCTGCCAGAAAGCTTGAATCCAGCCAGTCCTTCATTACGCCGTTCTGCATTGTGATCCCTTAAGCTTTAAAAGCTTTAGTTTTCGCCGTGGTTAACTAATCGCCGCATTTAAGCGACCTCGATAAAGGTTCTCTTGGACGTGCTTTATGCATGTTCTCTCTTTGGGAGGCCCTTTATCAGTAAGGGTTTCCCTTTTAAGGAACCTTTAAAAACTGGCTGCGGTTTTTAAAGGCCCCTAAGATTACGCTTTCGTCTTCTTCATCTTTTGCAGTTGGCTATTTTTTTTACTTTTTACTGTTACTTTCGTTACGTTCACTTTTTTGCGCTTTTGTTGTTACAACGTTTTATTTAATGCTACGTTTTATTGATGACAATGTTACTTTCTGATGACCTTTATGGGTATTTGGTTTTCGCGCTTTTGTGACCTTAAGCGCTATTTAAATCAAAATCTTGGATTTACTTTACGCTTTATTTTTAACTTATGTTTTTATTTCGTGCTATTTCCATTTTAGCCCGCAGTGCCAAGGCACTGCGGGTTAAATTTAGCTATTAAGCACTATGTTTTAGCAACATAGATTTAATATGACCAATAGCTTTTGTTGGATTTAGTCCTTTAGGGCATACATTGACACAATTCATGATGCTATGACAGCGGAAAACACTGAAAGCGTCGTTCAGATCATCTAATCGCGAATCGGTTTCAGTATCACGGCTATCAATCAAGAAACGATATGCCGCTAACAGGCCTGCTGGACCAATAAATTTGTCCGGATTCCACCAGAAAGATGGGCAAGAAGTCGAACAACACGCACATAAGATACACTCGTATAAACCATCGAGTTTTTCACGTTGTGCAGGAGTTTGTAAATTCTCACGCGCAGGTGGATTTTTGTTGTCATTAATCAGATATGGACGGATTTTTTCGTATTGGGTGTAGAACTGAGTCATGTCGATGATCAGGTCACGTACAACGGGCAGACCTGGCAATGGACGAATGACAATTTTCTTCCCACCACGGATTAAAGCAGATAATGGCGTGATACAAGCCAACCCGTTTTTACCGTTCATGTTCAGACCATCAGAACCACATACCCCTTCACGACAAGAACGACGGAAGGATAATGTTGGGTCTTGCTCTTTAATTTGGATTAACGCATCCAGCAACATCATGTCACGCCCTTCTGGGACTTCTAGCGTGTAATCTTGCATACGTGGTGCGTTGTCCACATCAGGATTGTAGCGATAAATCGAAAATTGTAATTTCATAGTTTATTTCTCCGCAACTGGATTAACACCACGCATTAGTAGGTACGAATTTTCGGTGGGAAGGCTTCACGCAGTTTTGGCTGCATGTTAACTTCACGACGCGTCATCGTTTCAGATTGCGGTAAATATAATGAGTGACATAACCAATTCGCATCATCACGCTCTGGATAGTCAAAGCGGCTGTGAGCCCCACGACTTTCTGTACGGAAGTTTGCAGCTTGTGCTGTTGCATAAGCAGTTTCCATCAGGTTATCCAGTTCTAAACACTCGATACGCTGCGTATTGAACTCAGTCGACGTATCATCAAGGCGTGCATTTTGCAGACGTTCGCGAATCACTTTCAGCTCTTCTAAACCTTTAGCCATTGCATCACCTTCACGGAATACGGAGAAGTTATGCTGCATGCAGGTTTGCAGTGCTTTACGGATTTCAGTTGGATCTTCGCCAGTACGTGCGCCTTCCCAACGATTAAAGCGAGCCATTGCTGCATCAATGTCAGATTCAGAAGCATCACGCATTGAACCTTGTTCCATGATGGATTCTTTCAGGTGCAGACCTGCAGAACGACCGAATACCACTAAGTCGAGCAGTGAGTTACCGCCTAAGCGGTTAGCGCCGTGTACTGATACACAAGCAATTTCACCCACAGCGAACAGGCCTGGGATAACTTCGTCTTCGCCTTTTTCGTTATAGCGAAGTGCTTGGCCTGTAACTTTCGTTGGAATACCGCCCATCATGTAGTGACATGTTGGGATGACAGGAATTGGCTCTTTAATTGGGTCAACGTGCGCGAAGGTACGTGATAATTCAAGGATACCCGGTAAACGCGATTCCAGAACTTCTTTCCCTAAGTGATCCAATTTCAGCTTAGCATGTGGGCCCCAAGGACCATCACAACCACGGCCTTCACGAATTTCAATCATGATTGAACGTGCAACAACGTCACGACCTGCAAGGTCTTTCGCGTTTGGTGCATAACGTTCCATGAAGCGCTCGCCGTCTTTATTCAGCAAGTAACCACCTTCACCACGGCAACCTTCAGTGACCAGAACCCCAGCCCCTGCGATACCCGTTGGGTGGAATTGCCACATTTCCATATCTTGCAGTGGTACGCCAGCACGCGCTGCCATCCCCACGCCATCACCCGTATTGATGTGGGCATTGGTAGTTGATTGGTAAATACGGCCTGCACCACCTGTTGCCAGAATGGTTGCTTTCGCTTTGAAGTAAACGAGTTCGCCCGTTTCCATACAAATCGCAGTACAACCCACAATATCGCCATCTTGGTTTTTAACTAAATCAAGGGCATACCATTCAGAAAAAATGGTGGTGTGGTTTTTTAAGTTCTGCTGATACAGCGTATGTAACAGTGCGTGTCCTGTACGGTCAGCGGCGGCTGCGGTACGTGCTGCTTGCTCGCCACCAAAGTTTTTAGACTGACCACCAAATGGACGTTGATAGATGCTTCCATCGTCAAGGCGCGAGAACGGTAACCCCATATGTTCTAATTCGAGGATAGCCTCTGGCCCTGTTTTACACATATATTCGATAGCGTCTTGGTCGCCGATGTAGTCGGAACCTTTAACGGTATCGTACATGTGCCATTCCCAGTTATCAGGGTGCGTGTTACCTAAAGCAACAGTAATACCACCTTGCGCTGATACCGTGTGAGAACGGGTTGGAAAGACTTTTGACAGAAGTGCACAAGATAGGCCCATCTGTGAAATTTGAAGTGCTGCGCGCATACCTGCACCGCCCGCACCGATAACGATAGCGTCAAACTCTCTGATTGGCAGATTCATTTTATGCACCCCACACAACGATTGTTCCGTAAATTAAATAAGCCAACAGACCTACAACGATAGCCAATTGCAACACTAAGCGAATTGCCAGCGGCTTAACATAGTCAGTCAGCACTTGCCACATGCCAATCCACGCATGCACAAGAATCGAGAACAAGGTGAGGATAGTGAATACTTTCGTCACAGAAGAGGCAAAGAAACCGCGCCAGACTTCATAGGTAATGTCGTTAATCGCAACAAAACCAACAATGTAGAGTACGTAGAGTGCGATGATAATCGCAGAGCCACGGATTAACAGCCAGTCCTGGATACCAGTACGGCCTAAAGCTGATGCATTACTTACCATACTAAGATCCCCGCCAGAATTGCCAGAATTACGGTAATAACAAATGTAATTTTTGCAGATGAGTTACCAGCAGCAAGGGTTTCATCAACACAGCCGAAATCCATTAGCATATGACGGATACCACCACAAATGTGGTAAGCCAATGCAGTCAGGATGCCCCAAAGAATGAACTTAGCAAAAAAGCCAGTCATTATTTCAGACGCGTATTGAAAACCTTCTGGAGAGGAGAGAGATGTCCCTAACAACCAAAGCAGAATACCAACTGCGATGAGAGTAATGACGCCAGAGACACGGTGCAAGATCGAAGATATTGCAGTGATCGGGAAGTGAATCGTCTGCAAATCAAGGTTGACAGGTCTTTGTTTTTTCACAATTTTGCCCACACAGCTCTTTATTATTTTCCATCCTCCGGACCTGGGGTGGAAATCAGACAGCGACAGGGGTACAAAATGCAACTTAACACAAACTCTAATCCATCATGTTTAAATAAAGTTGCATACTGATCACGCTGGGAACTCCTACTACAGGGTAATCCGGAGACCTGCCGCTAGTATAAAGTCTTCACAATGCCATTACAATTCCCACACAAAATGTTTGGGGACATTTAGCCCGAACAGTGAGAAGGATCACGATTTAAACATTTTGTATAAATGTGCTTATCTTATTTGACAATGATTCAACATTTATCTTACATATAGGTCTGGCAGAATTATCTTAACGGTGCGGTTGATACTTCACCGTAAAAATAAAAAACGTGCACATGCAATGTTAGATACTCCACAATTTGAACTATGATGGGTATTAATAACAAAAGTTATGAAAGTTGTTCCCCTTACCACAAATAATGATATTGTAGGGAAAACAACAAAAAGAACATAACATCTACACACTCATAAACAACCTAATTACATTGTCGTCGGTCTCAGATTTCAGGTTTTATGTGATAGCGAGCTGATTTCCAAAGCATACCGGTAGAACAATGCACGAAGACACAGTATAACGCTGAGCTTCTGGGTTGTTGGGTGTCGATTATCAAGCGCTAAGGAGACCGTAAATGGCTGATAACAAAGCTAAGCTAATGACTGGTAGTGCCGGTGATATTGAACTCGATATTTTAAGCCCTACCATTGGTCAAGACGTTATCGATGTCCGAACTTTAGGTTCAAAAGGGTTCTTTACCTACGACCCGGGTTTTACTTCTACTGCATCCTGTGAATCAAAAATCACCTATATCGATGGTGATAAAGGCATTTTGCTGCACCGTGGTTTCCCTATTGACCAACTAGCAACCGAAGCCTCTTACCTCGAAGTCTGTTATATCCTGCTGTACGGTGAAGCACCTACCCAAGAACAATACGACGTATTTAAAAATACGGTGACTCGCCATACCATGATCCATGAGCAAATTACTCGCATGCTTAATGGTTTCCGCCGTGACTCACACCCAATGGCTGTATTATGTGGTGTGACGGGAGCACTGGCGGCGTTCTATCACGATGCGCTGGATGTTAACAACCCACGCCACCGTGAAATTACGGCTTATCGCTTGCTGTCCAAAATGCCAACGGTTGCAGCAATGTGTTATAAATATTCTATTGGCCAACCTTTTGTTTATCCACGTAATGATCTGTCATACGCGGGTAACTTCTTGCACATGATGTTCTCTACACCATGTGAAGAATATACGGTAAACCCAGTTCTTGAGCGCGCAATGGACCGTATCTTAATCCTGCACGCTGACCACGAACAAAATGCATCAACTTCAACGGTACGTACTGCGGGTTCATCGGGCGCAAACCCATTTGCATGTATCGCAGCCGGTATCGCATCACTGTGGGGGCCTGCTCATGGTGGTGCTAACGAAGCTTGCCTACGCATGCTTGAAGAAATTCAAACTGTTGAGCACATCCCTGCATTTATCGAACGTGCGAAAGACAAAAATGACTCTTTCCGCCTGATGGGCTTTGGTCACCGTGTTTACAAAAACCACGACCCACGTGCCACTGTAATGCGTGAAACTTGCCACGAAGTTCTGAATGAACTTGGCTTGAATGACAGCTTACTGGAAGTCGCAATGGAGCTGGAACGTATCGCACTAAACGACCCGTACTTCATTGAGAAGAAACTGTACCCTAACGTTGACTTCTACTCAGGTATCATCTTGAAAGCAATGGGTATTCCATCCTCAATGTTCACCGTAATCTTCGCTATTGCGCGTACCATTGGTTGGATTGCACATTGGAACGAAATGCACGATGACGGCCTGAAAATTGCGCGTCCTCGCCAGCTGTATACCGGTTATGACAAACGTGAATTCAACTCTGAATTAGCAAAAAAATAATATTTCGTTAAATCCGAATCCCTACGTAAAGCAAGACCTTGATTTATCAAGGTCTTTTTTATTTAACTAACCATTTCCTACCGTTGATACTCTCTTGGTGTCATTCCGCTCATTTTACGAAAAAAACTAATAAACGCACTGTCACTGGTAAGCCCAAGTTCTTGAGTAATAAAATGATATGGCTTTTCTTGTGCTAATAATTCAATCGCTTTAATAAACCGCCATTGTTGCCGCCATGTTTGGTACGTCATTCCCGTTTCTTTCAAAAAAATACGGGTTATTGTCTTTTCGCTAGCGCCGACAATTTGGGCAAGTTGGCTCAAATTAGGGGGTAATTGCTCGATATCGAGACGTTTTAAGCGCCTATCTTGCGGTAAAGAAAGCAAGGTTGGTTCGGTTGTAGCAGTTTGTAGTTCATCAATAAAAACAGGTAATAAATTGGCTAACCTTCCCTTTTTCCAATCACTGTCAAAGGGTGCGATAGCAATACGCTCTAATAACTCCCTTAACAAAGGTGAAATGCTCAAAATGACCACTTCATTTCCGAGTTTTTGGGCATATTCTTCACCAAGATAAACTGACCGATACCCCACTGATTCACGCATTTGTGCGCGATGGCGAACATGTGGCGGGATCCATGCCACCCTACCAGGGGGTAACAGAGAGAGACGGTTTTCTAGGGATATACGAATGCACCCTTGCTGGGTAAACAAAAGTTGCCCCATTTCATGGGTATGCGTGCCTGAATCGTGCTGCCCCATTTGCGCAGCAATCCCTAAAACAGGGGCGGGATACCAGTGTGTTTGAAACTCATCCGTTTGATTTAACCACGCCATAAAATGTCCGATTTTTGATATTAATAGTCTTTATTATTGTAATAAGACACTTAAATTACCATTAAACTGCCCATCATTGACAGGTTAGACCATTAATTTTTATTACACAGGGTAGAAAAATGAACATGAAACACCCTCTATCATTATGGCTGGCTATAGCCTTAATGATGTTCCCACAAATTGTGGAAACCATCTACAGCCCTGCACTGACGGACATTGCGAGCGCTTTTTCAGTAAATGCAGAACAAGCTTCACAAACGCTTTCGCTCTATTTCTTTGCCTTTGCATTAGGGGTTGTATTTTGGGGTAGAGCCTGCGATACGGTTGGCCGCCGCCCAACGGTTTTAGCGGGTTTACTGGTTTATGGGATTGCCTCAATGGGTGCCTTATTTATTAGCCAATTTTATTTGTTATTGCTGCTGCGAATGTTAGCCGCTTTTGGTGCTGCCGTGGGCTCAATTGGCACACAGACGGCAATGCGTGATAGCTATCAAGGCCATGAATTAGCAAAAGTTTTTTCAATTATGGGCATTGCATTGGCCATTAGCCCTGCACTAGGCATGTTATCAGGTGCGGGCCTCGTTGGCTTGGCGGGTTATCGTGGTGTTTTTATTGGTTTAGCTATTTTAGCTATCGTACTTTTACTGTGGTCAATATATCGATTACCGGAGACACGCCCTGAAAATGTGATCAAAATCCCATTTATGGAGACATTTTTACGGATGATCACGGATAAAGAGATTATGAGAAATGTGATCTTGATAGCATTTTTCAACATTAATTTATTTAGCTATTATCAGCTGGCACCTTTCAGTTTTGAACAATTAATGCTCACTCAGCAACAATTTGGTCTCACGGGAATTTTATTGGCACTCGGAGTGGGGTTAGGCTCGATGATTAACCGCCATTTATTGGCTAAAAAACACACATCTGAGCAACTTGTTAAGTTATCGAGTGCCATTTCTTTGGTTAGTGGCTGTACGGTTTTTGTTCTTATGGATTCTGTTTGGTTCGTTTTACCCGTCATTGGCGTGGTTATTGGCTATGGCATTGCGATCCCGAACATCCTTGCTCACGCATTAAACCGTTATAGTGACCGAAAAGGCACTGCTGGCGCAATTTTAGGTTTACTTTATTATATCGGGCTCGCCATCGGGCTGATAGTCGCAGGCTGGAGCCAACACTTAGGTTTAGTGCTCGCTATCTCAAGTTTGGTTCTCGTTCTTGCATCACTACGCTATCGCGTTTATACGAGTTAAATTATTGTTTTATTAAACACATATAATTTTCTAAATAGTTTGTGTTGTGGCTAGGCGGCAAATGAGGATAGCCAATACAGGTGCAGCTTGAAATATGGCTATAAATTAA
This sequence comes from Providencia sp. UF-224, assembly GCF_058245955.1. Lineage (NCBI taxonomy): Bacteria > Pseudomonadati > Pseudomonadota > Gammaproteobacteria > Enterobacterales > Morganellaceae > Providencia > Providencia sp. UF-224. Next base: position 24,015 of record NZ_JBSICC010000034.1, read on the forward strand.
AATACGTTTTTCTTTTAAGCCTAGGTTTTTTCTAAATAGTTGGTGCTATAACAAGGCAGCAAAATGAAGTCATCATGGGTCACATACATAAGTATGTGACCCCGTGTGGCTGAATGAAGCCAACGCCGTGACAGCGCTAAATATGACGAAAAAATGGATGCATACATAAGTATGTGACTAAAGTTCGCGAATGCAACCAACAACGCTGTGATTAAAAAAATGACGAAGGTTAGATAAACATTTAATTCTCTAAATAGTTCGAGTTGTGGCTAGGCGGCAAATGAGGATAGCCTGGGGAACATACATAAGTATGTGACCCAGGTAGCCGAGTGAAGCCAACGCCGCCACCGCTCGAAATATGACGAGAATTCTATTTTCTATGCATTTCGAATCACAGCTAGGCGGCAAAAGAGCGAAGCCCTAGGAGCATACATAGGTATGTGACTAGGGTTCGCGAATGCAGCCAACAACGCTGTGGTTTGAAAGGCGACGAAAATTAAGCTGGATTATCGATATCGACAAACTCGGCATCCAACCCATGCTCATCAACTAACCATCTTGTCAGCGCCTTAATCCCATAACGCTCCGTTGCGTGGTGCCCTGCACTATAGAAATGGATCCCCATCTCCCTTGCGATATGAATTGTTTGTTCTGAAACTTCCCCGGTCACAAAGGCATCAACACCAAACTCTGCCGCTTGCAAAATATAGCCTTGCCCGCCACCGGTACACCATGCTATTTGGCGAATTTCATCTTTCGCGTTGTCACTACAATGAAGAACTTTACGACCTAAACGCGTTTCTAAGCGCTCGGTTAATTCTGCAGGTGTGATTGGTTGGTCAAAAAAGCCGAATGGCAATAATGGGTCGATTTGGCCATTCACTTGTACACCCATGATATAGGCCAGTTGAGTATTGTTTCCTAATTGATGATGAGCATCTAAAGGAAGATGGTACCCATACAAATTAATATCATTTACGAGTAATGTTTTTAAACGGTTCTTTTTCATGCCTTTAATAATGGCAGGCTCATTTTTCCAAAAATAGCCATGGTGAACAATCACCGCATCCGCTTTTTTCTCAACGGCGACATCAAGCAAAGCTTGGCAGGCCGTCACGCCAGTAATGACTTTATGCACATGAGGTCGACCCTCAACTTGCAATCCATTTGGTGCAAAATCTTGAAACTCATTCACTTTGAGCTCGTTGTTGATGACTTCTTCTAATTTTAAGTTATGCATTATGTTGTCCTTTTTACTGCACAGCGAATCTATGACACCATTTTGAATGTAATTTGCTGATAATCAATAAGCATAAACGCAAACACACTTTTTTTCTGTGTTATTTGAAGTACATCATTGGGAAAGGAAGTTAGGAATATAAAAAAACAAAACCCCCACAACGCATTATTGCAGGGGCTATCATCAATGGTTTAATCCGTAGGATTAGCGGTGGCTTTCGAGCGTATTCTCTGAACGCTCTAGCCAAACAGGCTTATCGCTTGTTTTTGACCAAACTTTGTTTAAGTAACTGTAATATTTAGCTCTTTTCGGGTGAAAAACCATAACAGGAAACGCAATAATGCCCGCTGTTACAGCAGCAGTGCGGCGTGCAAGTACCTGATTACGGGAATATTCGCGGTATGTGGACATCGATATCCTCCTTCAGTTGCCACTTATTTGTCGATCCCAGCTTTGCTCTAAAAAACTCCCCAAATACAGCTATTCCACAGAGCGACTAAAACCGAACAGATAATATGATAATTAATTAACTGAATATAGAATAGCGCAAATTGTGTAATAAAACTACTCATCTGACCACTAAAATTAAGGTATTACTAATAATTTCTTATCATTCTGTATTTTTACTACAAAATTTAACCAAAACTTGTTTTAAACACACAATTTTACAACATTTAAATAACAAACTATATTTTAACTATTCGTACATCTCGTGCTAAATGCGCCTCTTTAACTTCTCTCTTGCTGAAAAAATACGCATTTTTATACTTTTTTTACACCCGGCCCTATCTTTTTATCAGCTTCTTTACAACGAACTCTCTACCCTTATGTCATGGAAATAATAAGGAGAAAACACTGTGTCATTACTTTCCATTTTTGGGGCAGTTCTCGTTGTTCTACTGCTGGTTTATCTGATTTACGCCCTGCTTAACGCGGAGGATTTCTGATATGGCCACCACCTCATTTTTACTGATTGGCAGTTTTCTACTGGTCTTACTTATCTTGGCTAAACCATTAGGAAATGGGATTGCACGCCTTATTGACGGCGATATCCCTCGCCCTTTGATGGCAAGCGAGTCATTACTTTGGCGTTTAGCGGGTATTAAACAGCCCGGAAAATCAGCTGTCGAAATGAATTGGCGACAATATGCTTTAGCCATTGTGTTATTCAATGTGCTGGGTTTTGTTTTGTTGTTCGCCATTTTAATATTTCAGGGTAGCTTGCCACTCAATCCACAGCACTTTGCGGGTATGAGTTGGGATTTAGCCTTTAATACTGCAATAAGCTTCGTCGCAAATACCAACTGGCAATCCTATAGCGGCGAAAACACCCTAAGCTATTTAAGCCAAATGGCTGGCTTAACCGTGCAAAATTTTCTTTCTGCCTCAACGGGTATTGCCGTGGTTTTTGCCTTAATCCGTGCTTTCTCACTTCATGGCAGTAAAACACTGGGCAATGCATGGGTCGATATCTACCGTATCACCTTTTATTTATTGTTCCCTCTCGCTATTGTCGTTGCGTTATTTTTTGTCAGCCAAGGGGTAATTCAAAACTTTTCTGACTACCTCTTAGTTGACAATTTAGATAACACAACACAACTGTTGCCAATGGGCCCTGTGGCATCCCAAGAAGCAATCAAATTGCTGGGAACCAATGGCGGCGGCTTCTTTGGCTCAAACTCTTCGCACCCATTTGAAAACCCGACGGCACTAAGTAACTTTGTTCAGATGCTGGCAATATTCTTAATTCCTACTGCGCTGTGTTTTGCTTTCGGTCGCTCTGTGGGTGATAACAAACAAGGACATACCTTGTTGTGGGTCATGGGAATTATTTTTGTTATCGCCGCCATTGTCGTCATTAAAGCTGAGTACGTCGGCAACCCCTTCTTAAGTGAACTGCATGCAAGCAGTAGCGCTAATATGGAAGGTAAAGAAAGCCGCTTTGGTATTCTTTCTTCTGCTTTATATGCCGTTGTCACCACCGCGGCCTCCTGTGGTGCCGTCAATGGGATGCATGATTCCTTTACCGCAATGGGCGGGATGGTACCAATGTGGTTAATGCAGATTGGTGAAGTCGTTTTCGGCGGTGTCGGTTCAGGTTTATATGGCATGTTGCTGTTTGTTCTACTGGCTGTCTTCCTAGCCGGGCTGATGATTGGCCGTACCCCTGAGTACTTAGGGAAAAAAATTGAAGTCCGTGAAATGAAGATGGTTGCACTGGCAATTTTAGTGACACCAACCTTAGTGCTACTGGGTACAACTATTGCCTTAATGACCGATGCAGGACGTGCAGGTATTTTAAACCCAGGAGCCCACGGTTTTAGCGAAGTGTTATACGCTTTTTCATCGGCGGCCAATAACAATGGTAGCGCTTTTGCAGGACTCAGTGCCAACACCCCGTTCTACAATGTGCTACTTGCTATCGCTATGTTTGTTGGGCGCTTTGGTGTCATCTTGCCTGTACTTGCTATCGCGGGTTCGATGGCACTCAAAAAATCCCAAGCACAAAGTCAGGCAACATTGCCGACCTCTGGCCCACTCTTTATTGGCTTATTAATCTTTACAGTCCTCCTTATTGGCGCACTGACTTTTGTCCCTGCACTGGCACTAGGTCCAATTGCTGAGCAGCTACAAATTGGTTTTGCGGGATAATCAGGGGAAAAAAATGAAAAAGCAAAAAACACCTTTATTTGATAAAAAACTCATCAAACAATCGATTCTTGATGCTATGAAAAAATGCACACCGCAGGCGCAATGGCGTAACCCCGTCATGTTTGTGGTGTACATCGGTAGCCTTATTACCACCTTATTATGGGCGGCGATGGTTGCGGGTTTAACGGAAGGAAGTGCATGGTTTAGCGGAATGGTCACTCTGTGGCTATGGTTTACCGTACTGTTCGCCAACTTTGCGGAAGCTTTAGCTGAAGGCCGTAGTAAAGCGCAAGCGCAAAGTTTGAAAGGGGTAAAACAGCAAAGTAATGCCACACGACTTGCTGCGGCTTCATTGGACGCAACACAAGAAATTGTCAGCTCTGATCAACTGCGCAAAGGGGACATTGTCCTGATCCGTGCAGGGGAGACCGTTCCTTGCGATGGCGAAGTTATCGAAGGCGGTGCATCTGTGGATGAAAGCGCGATCACAGGGGAATCGGCTCCGGTGATCCGTGAATCTGGCGGTGACTTTTCCTCTGTAACAGGCGGGACGCGTGTGCTGTCTGACTGGTTGATTGTTGAATGTACCGTGAACCCCGGTGAGACATTCCTCGACCGCATGATCTCCATGGTCGAAGGTGCACAGCGCCGTAAAACACCGAACGAAATCGCCTTAACTATTTTGTTAACGGCACTCACCATTATCTTTGTATTAGTTTGTGCAACCTTGTATCCATTTACGGTATTTGCCGCAGAGTATGCAGGGGCAGGCAGTGCAGTTTCTATATTAGTGTTGATTGCATTACTCATTTGTTTAATTCCAACCACAATTGGCGGGTTACTTTCTTCCATTGGTGTGGCAGGAATGAGCCGCATGTTAGGTGCGAATGTGATTGCCACCAGCGGGCGAGCGGTCGAAGCCGCGGGCGATGTGGATGTTTTGTTGCTCGACAAAACGGGTACCATCACTTTAGGAAACCGCCAAGCCTCTGAGTTTCTGCCGTTAACGGGCGTGACTGAAGAACAGCTGGCGGATGCAGCGCAGCTCTCTTCTCTTGCCGATGAAACCCCTGAAGGGCGCAGTATCGTCGTGCTCGCGAAACAAAAATTCAATTTACGTGAAAGAGACATTCACGGAATGAATGCTACTTTCGTGCCATTCTCCGCGATGACCCGTATGAGTGGCGTTAACGTCGGTGAACGCATGATCCGCAAAGGCTCTGCCGATGCTATTCGCCGCTACGTTGAAGCGAATCATCAAAAATTCCCCGAAGAAGCGGATAAACTTGTAGAAAAAGTCGCCCATTTAGGGGGAACACCTTTAGTCGTAGTGGATGACCAAACTGTTCTAGGCGTCGTCGCGCTAAAAGACATCGTCAAAGGTGGGATGAAAGAACGCTTTGCCCAAATGCGCAGCATGGGGATCAAAACGGTGATGATTACGGGGGACAACCACTTAACTGCCGCAGCCATCGCGGCGGAAGCGGGTGTCGATGATTTCCTTGCCGAAGCAACCCCAGAAGCGAAATTAGCGCTTATTCGCCAATACCAATCAGAAGGCCGATTAGTCGCCATGACTGGTGACGGAACCAATGATGCCCCTGCTCTCGCCCAAGCCGATGTAGCCGTTGCGATGAATTCAGGGACTCAAGCCGCGAAAGAAGCAGGGAACATGGTGGATTTAGACTCAAACCCAACCAAGCTGATTGAGGTCGTGCACATTGGTAAGCAGATGTTGATGACCCGTGGTTCACTGACCACTTTCAGTATTGCAAATGATATCGCCAAATATTTTGCCATTATCCCCGCAGCTTTTGCAGTGACATGGCCGCAACTAAACGCGTTAAATGTCATGCACTTGCATTCACCTGCATCCGCCTTACTTTCTGCGGTGATATTCAATGCACTGATTATTGTCTTTTTAATCCCATTGGCACTTAAAGGTGTGAATTATCGCCCCATGAGTTCCCAATCACTTTTGCAACGGAACTTAGGCTTATATGGTTTAGGTGGCTTGATAGTGCCATTCGTGGGGATCAAATTGATCGATATGTTTATTAGCTTGTTTGGTATTTAAGGAATTGATTATGAACATGATCCGTTCATCTATTGTCATGTTATTGGTATTAACTCTGTTAACAGGGATAGCCTACCCCTTAATGGTCACGGGCCTCGCCAATGCTTTTTTTCCATGGCAAGCAAAAGGCTCTTTAGTCACACGGGATGCACATATTGTCGGTTCCAAATTGATTGGACAAAATGTGCAAAGTGAAGGGTATTTCCACGGTCGTCCTTCCGCAACCGCGGAAACACCATACAACCCACTCGCTTCAGGGGGAAGCAACCTTGCTGTCAGTAACCCCGTGTTACAACAAACGATGGCAGAACGTAGTAAACTGCTGCGTGCTCAGAACCCAGATGCAGGGAATGCCATTCCTGTTGATTTACTCACCGCTTCAGCCAGCGGGCTTGATCCAAATATTTCGGTTGATGCTGCTATTTACCAAGCACCGCGTATTGCCAAAAACAGACAAATTTCATTAGAAGCCGTAAAATCATTAATTACGGCGCAAACAGAAACGGCCTTACTGCCCTTTTTAGGCGAACCCGTTGTGAATGTGCTACAACTGAATTTGGCACTTGATGAATATATGCAGCAGATGAATAGCCAACGTTAATAAGGTGAGTTATGAAAAATCAGGAACCTGCTCGCCCAAACCCTGATGATTTATTGGTAAAAGCCAATGAAGATGGCCGCGGTAAATTAAAAATCTTTTTCGGCGCCTGTGCAGGCGTCGGGAAAACCTATGCCATGCTACAAGAGGCTCAACGCCTACGCTCACAAGGGTTAGATGTCCTTATCGGCGTGGTGGAAACCCATGAAAGGGAAGAAACTGCGGCCTTATTGGACGGGCTATCGGTGTTGCCACACCGAAAATTACAGCACCGCGGTCGCCGTTTAAATGCATTTGATATTGACGCGGCAATTGCGCGACACCCAGCCATCATACTCATGGATGAGTTAGCATTTAGCAACCCAACAGGCAGCCGTCACCCAAAACGCTGGCAAGACGTTGAGGAGCTATTAGATGCAGGCATCGACGTACTCACCACCATTAACGTTCAACATATTGAAAGCTTGAATGATATCGTGGGAAGTATTACGGGTATTCGTGTTCGCGAAACGGTTCCTGATCATATTTTTGATGCTGCCAATGAAGTAGTGTTAGTGGACCTGCCCCCTGACGATTTACGCCAGCGCCTGAAAGAAGGCAAAGTGTATATTCCGGGACAAGCCGAGCGCGCCATTGAGCACTTTTTCCGCAAAGGAAACTTAATCGCACTTCGAGAGCTGGCTTTGCGCCGCACCGCTGATCGCGTTGATGACCAAATGCGAGAGTTTCGTGACGGCAAAGGGGAAGCCCCTGTTTGGCATACCCGTGACGGACTTTTATTGTGTATCGGCCATAATATGGGCAATGAAAAATTGGTGCGTGCCGCTGCACGGCTTGCTGCAAAGTTTGGCAGTGTATGGCATGCGGTCTATGTCGAGACCCCCACGCTCCACCAGCTCCCTGAATCCCAACGTCGCGCCGTACTCAAAGCACTGCGCCTTGCCCAAGATTTAGGGGCCGAAACTGCCACCTTATCCGACCCTTCGGAAGAAAAAGCCATACTCCGTTATGCACGAGAGCATAATTTAGGCAAAATATTAATTGGTCGACGCGATAAACATCGTAAATGGCCCAAACTTAATTTCCGCCCTGGCTTTGCCGACCGTTTAGGGAAATTAGGACCCGATTTGGATTTAGTGATTGTTGCACTTGAAGAAAAAAGTGATTGGGATAAAGAACCTGAAAGAAAACCATTTTCTGAAAAATGGCGTTCCGATTTAAACGGTTACTTGATGGCGATTGTAATGTGCGCCGCTATCACCTTATTTTCTAGAACATTTTTACTCGCCTTAGACAAGGCAAATCTCGTAACACTCTATTTATTAGGTGTGGTGCTGATTGCCCTATTTTATGGGCGTCGCCCTTCTGTCTTTGCCGCGCTTGTTAACGTTATTAGCTTCGACCTGTTTTTTGTCCAACCCCATTTTTCCCTTGCTATCATGGACATGCAGTACTTAGTAACCTTTACCGTGATGCTGATTGTTGGCGTCGTTGTGGGGAACCTAACCGCTGGCATGCGCTACCAAGCGAGAATTGCTCGCTATCGAGAACAACGAACGCGTCATCTCTATGAAATGACGAAAGAATTAGGGCAAGCACTCAATACGCAAGATATCGGAAAAACTGGTTATCACTTCCTGAATAATGCATTTCAAGCTAAAAGCTGTTTATTAGTCCCCGATGAAAATGGGGATTTACTCCCACTGTTATGTGATGGGCATACACCGATGCAAATTGATAAAGCCATCGCCAAATGGAGTTTTGATAAGCGTCAGCCCGCAGGAGCAGGAACAGATACCCTACCAAGTGTGCCTTATCAATTGCAACCGATCACAACGGTAGATCAAACCTTAGCCGTCTTAGCCATCGAGCCCCGTAACTTGCGCCAGTTGATGATCCCAGAACAACAGCGCATGTTGCAGACATTTACAGGGTTGATCGCCAGCGCCCTTTCGCGTTTACAGCTAACAAAACAAGCTGAGTCCGCCAAATTAGATATTGAACGTGAGCAGCTGCGTAACTCCTTGCTAGCCGCACTTTCTCACGATTTAAAAACGCCGCTAACGGTTTTATTTGGGCAAACAGAAATTTTGATGCTGAATTTATCCGCAGAAAATTCCCCTCTGACCGCACAAGTTAACCAAATGCGCCAACAAGTGCTTAGCACGTCACGTTTAGTGAATAATTTGCTCGATATGGCGCGTTTACAATCAGGCAGTATTCAGCCCAACCTTGAATGGGAATCGTTGCAAGAAATAACCAGCAGCGCAGTCAGAACATTAGATTACACGTTACACAGCCATCCATTAGAGATTAATATTCCCGCTGATTTACTGTTATATTGCGATGCCATGTTAATTGAGCGAGTATTAATTAACTTATTGGAAAATGCCGTAAAATATAGCCATGAAGATACCCCCATTGGCATCAATGGCCGTGTTGAAGGGCAGAAAATTCATATTGAAGTGTGGGATGCCAGTAACGCGATTCCTGATGGACAAGAAAAAACGATTTTTGATAAATTTTCCCGTGCACAAAAAGAGTCCGCAATCCCCGGAGTTGGCCTTGGCCTAGCTATCTGCCGTGCAATCATTCAATTACACGAAGGGGAAATTTGGGCGCAAAATAATAATAAAGGTGGAGCTAGCTTCCACTTTGTTTTACCTTTAAAGCAACTCCCTGATATTGAAGCTGAAGTTTAGGAGACATTACCCGATTGTGAGCAGCCATCAAATCCTGATTGTTGAAGATGAAAAAGAAATTCGCCGCTTTGTCCGACTTGCATTGGAGGGTGAAGGCTGGAAAGTTTTCGAGGCTGAGAATTGCCAAAGAGGGTTGATTGAAGCGGGCACAAGGCAACCGGATTTACTGATTTTAGACCTCGGGCTGCCTGACGGTGATGGCCTTGATTTAATTCGTGATTTACGAAAATGGAGTAGCATTCCCATTATTGTCTTGTCTGCCCGCGAAGAAGAATCACAAAAAGTTGCCGCTCTTGATGCAGGTGCGGATGACTACCTAACAAAGCCTTTTGGTATCAGTGAATTACTAGCGCGAGTTCGTGTAGCACTACGCCGTTTTGGTAAAGTAGGTCAAGAAAGCTCACAATTTCAATTTGGTGATATTACTGTCGATTTCATTAACCGGGTTGTCACTAAGCAAAATGAAGAGTTACACCTCACGCCTATCGAGTTTCGTTTACTTAGCGAATTAGTTGCTAATAGCGGTAAGGTATTGACTCAACGCCATTTATTATTGCAAGTATGGGGGCCAAGCTATATTGAGCATAACCATTATTTGCGGATTTATATGGGTCACTTACGGCAGAAATTGGAAAATGACCCAACTCGCCCGGTTCATTTATTAACGGAAACAGGCATTGGCTATCGGTTTATGCCATAAGCCAATTTTGCATCGAATTCTCAGAATCTTTCCGCTAGTTTAAAACCTTTGGCTGGCTATAATTTCCCCATTATTTTCTATGGAGAGAAATTCGTGCAATCATTAACAACCCAACTATCGAACCGTTTTTCATCTGCCTTAGTTCTTTTTTTAGGAATTTTTGTGACAACCCAAGCCCTCGCTTTGAGCCCAGAAGAAAAAGCACGCACGGAGTCTTTACTCACAGAGCTCGGCAAACAACAAAACTTAACATTTACCCGCAACGGTACAGAACACAACGCGACCGATGCAGAATCCCATTTACGTTTAAAATTACGCAAAACAGAAAAACGCCTAAACACCACCGAGCAGTTTATTGATAATGTTGCCTCAAAATCATCCATTACCGGCGAAATTTACCAAGTTAAAGACGCCCAAGGTAATGTGCTCCCCGCCAATCAATATTTACATGATTTATTGAAAGACAAAGTAGATAGCAAGTCCGAATAAGTTTTGTCAGTCTGTAAACTTGACTAGTCCTGATATAGGTTGACAACTTTTCAGTCATAAAACGCCCGATGAACTTCATTGGGCGTTTTATAGTTT
>NZ_JBSICC010000035.1:0-24927 GCF_058245955.1 Providencia sp. UF-224
ACGGTTTACGTTTCGCAATCCGTGAAGGTGGCCGTACTGTAGGTGCGGGTGTTGTTGCAAAAATCATTGCATAATACATAGCATCACAAGTTTCAGAAAAGGCACCTTAATCGGTGCCTTTTTTTATATTTTAAATTTGAGATTTATCAGCGGAAGTAGAGAAATATTATTGTGGATGTAAAATAATCAAATGATAATTGAAATGGTAATCATTTTTATTTAAAATCATTAAAGGTTATATCGATGAGTAAATGACTATGTATGTGTGTCTCTGTGAAGCGATTACAGATAAGCAAATCAGAAATGCGGTAAGGAAATACCAAGTTAGCTCATTAAAAGGGTTGCGCCAAGTATTGCCTGTTGGCCGTGAATGTGGAAAGTGCATTCGGCAAACCAGAGAGATTTTGCAGCAAGAGCTCGTTCATCTAGAAGATATTTGCGCCATTGAAGTTGCATAATCACGATCCCTTCAAATTATCCCCCAGTTAATTTTGTTGCCTTTTGTATAAATGATTGTGTAAAAATTACTCTGCTAATCAATTTCAGTACTACACTTAAAGAACTGGAAGCGATGGAGGGTACAAATGAAAGGCGATAAAAAAATGATAGCCCACCTTAATAAATTGCTGGGCAATGAGCTAGTCGCAATTAACCAATATTTTTTACATGCACGTATGTTTAAAAATTGGGGACTTACACGCCTCAATGAGATGGAATATCATGAATCAATTGATGAAATGAAACATGCCGATAAATATATCGAGCGTATTCTTTTTCTTGAAGGTATTCCTAACTTACAAGACTTAGGCAAGCTAAATATTGGTGAAGACGTAGAAGAAATGCTTAAGTCAGATTTACAGCTTGAACTTGATGGTGCAAAAAACTTAAAAGAGGCAATTAAGTATGCAGACTCTATTCATGACTATGTTAGCCGAGATTTGATGATTGAAATCTTGGCCGATGAAGAAAATCATATTGATTGGATTGAAACACAGTTAGATTTAATTGTTCGTTTAGGTATTCAAAACTATCTGCAGGCCCAAGTTATCGAAGAGTAGGGTTGTAAGTTTCAATCTTATGTGAAATTTTTTTGGTTTTATATGAGCGCCTAATTTCTGATCTTATCAGAGTTGGGCGTTTTTTCGTTATAGCGCCAGAAAATTCGCACATATTTTCCCCGATTGCTTGCGTTTCACAATAATTTACGTATAATGCGCGGGCTTACTGATGAGTAAGCCCTGATTTATCAGGACTGAAATATCAGTATTGAGCCAACGATTTGTTGCTCATTTAGACAATACTCCCGATATGGGAGTTACACCAAGACGATTACACTCTCCCATCAATCGAAATGGGTACGAGGAGTAATCATTTACGTTTATAAAATAGTTGGAGCTCTGGTCTCATGCAGAACCAAAGAATCCGTATCCGCCTTAAAGCTTTTGATCATCGTTTAATCGATCAATCAACTGCGGAAATCGTAGAGACTGCTAAGCGCACTGGTGCGCAGGTACGTGGTCCTATCCCGCTGCCGACACGTAAAGAGCGTTTTACCGTTCTGATTTCTCCGCACGTTAATAAAGATGCGCGTGATCAGTACGAAATTCGCACTCACAAACGTCTGGTTGACATCGTTGAGCCAACCGAGAAGACCGTTGATGCTCTGATGCGTCTGGACCTGGCTGCCGGCGTTGACGTGCAGATCAGCCTGGGTTAATCAGGTCGTCGAACGATTGAGAGGTTGAAACAATGATTGGTTTAGTCGGTAAGAAAGTGGGAATGACTCGTATCTTCACTGAAGATGGCGTTTCTATCCCTGTAACTGTTATCGAAATTGAAAATAACCGCGTTACTCAGGTTAAAACTGCAGAAACCGACGGTTACAATGCAATTCAGGTTACTACTGGTAGCAAAAAAGCTAACCGTGTAACTAAACCTGAAGCAGGTCATTTCGCTAAAGCTGGCGTTGAAGCTGGCCGTATTCTGCGCGAATTCCGTACCGAAGAAGGTACTGAGTTTACTGCAGGTCAAAGCATTAGCGTTGAAATTTTCGCTGACGTTAAAAAAGTCGACGTTACTGGTACATCTAAAGGTAAAGGTTTTGCCGGCACAGTTAAGCGCTGGAATTTCCGTACTCAAGATGCTACTCACGGTAACTCCTTGTCACACCGTGTTCCGGGTTCTATCGGTCAAAACCAGACTCCGGGCAAAGTGTTCAAAGGCAAGAAAATGGCAGGCCAACTGGGTAATGAACGTGTAACTGTTCAAAGCTTAGATGTAGTACGTGTTGACGCTGAGCGCAACCTGCTGCTGGTCAAAGGTGCTGTTCCAGGAGCAACTGGTAGCAACCTGATCGTAAAACCGGCTGTCAAGGCTTAACGTCGAGGAGATAGGAATGGAATTGGTAATGAAAGACGCGCAAAGCGCGCTGACTGTTTCCGAAACTACCTTCGGGCGTGATTTCAATGAAGCGCTTGTTCACCAAGTAGTTGTTGCGTATGCAGCTGGTGCTCGTCAAGGTACTCGTGCTCAGAAAACTCGTGCTGAAGTTTCTGGTTCAGGTAAAAAACCATGGCGTCAAAAAGGCACAGGCCGTGCACGTTCTGGTTCAGTTAAGAGCCCAATCTGGCGCTCTGGTGGTGTTAGCTTCGCAGCTAAACCACAGGACCACAGTCAAAAAGTTAATAAAAAGATGTACCGTGGTGCTTTAAAAAGCATCCTCTCTGAGTTGGTACGTCAAGATCGTCTGATCGTTGTCGAACAGTTCTCTGTTGAAGCACCTAAAACTAAGTTGCTGGCACAGAAATTGAAAGATATGGCTCTGCAAGATGTTCTGATCATCACTGCTGAATTAGATGAAAATCTGTTCTTAGCAGCACGTAACCTGTACAAGGTTGACGTTCGTGATGCAGCAGGTATCGACCCAGTTAGCCTGATCGCTTTCGACAAAGTGGTTATGACTGCTGATGCTGTGAAGCAAGTTGAGGAGATGCTGGCATGATCCGTGAAGAACGTCTGCTGAAAGTACTGCGCGCGCCGCATGTATCTGAAAAAGCTTCTACAGCGATGGAAAAAAGCAATACCATCGTTCTCAAAGTTGCAAAAGACGCAACTAAAGCAGAAATCAAAGCTGCTGTACAGAAACTGTTTGAAGTTGAAGTTGAAGGTGTTAACACTTTGCTGGTTAAAGGCAAAACTAAACGCCACGGTCAGCGCTCTGGTCGTCGTAGTGACTGGAAAAAAGCTTACGTTACGCTGAAAGAAGGCCAGAATCTGGACTTCATTAGCGGCGCAGAGTAAGTCGGAGGAGTAAAGAACAATGGCAGTTGTTAAATGTAAACCTACGTCTCCGGGCCGTCGCCACGTAGTTAAAGTGGTTAACCCAGAGCTGCATAAGGGAAAACCTTATGCACCACTGTTAGAAAAAATGAGCAAGTCCGGTGGTCGTAACAACAATGGCCGTATCACTACCCGTCACATCGGTGGTGGCCACAAGCAGCATTATCGTTTAGTTGACTTTAAACGCAACAAAGACGGTATCCCTGCAGTTGTTGAACGTTTGGAATATGATCCAAACCGTTCTGCGAACATCGCACTGGTTTTATATAAAGACGGTGAACGTCGTTATATTCTTGCACCAAAAGGCCTGAAAGCTGGTGACCAGATTCAATCTGGTGTTGATTCAGCAATCAAAGCTGGTAATGCAATGCCAATGCGCAACATCCCTGTTGGTTCTACAGTTCATAATATCGAACTGAAACCAGGTAAAGGTGGTCAGTTAGCGCGTTCAGCAGGTACTTACGCTCAAATCGTTGCTCGTGATGGTGCTTATGTAACATTACGTCTGCGTTCTGGTGAAATGCGTAAAGTATTAGCAGATTGCCGTGCAACCTTAGGTGAAGTTGGTAACGCTGAACATATGTTACGTGTTCTCGGTAAAGCTGGTGCTAGCCGCTGGCGTGGTGTTCGTCCTACCGTTCGCGGTACTGCGATGAACCCAGTAGACCATCCACATGGTGGTGGTGAAGGCCGTAACTTTGGTAAACACCCAGTAACACCATGGGGCGTTCAGACCAAAGGTAAGAAAACTCGTAGCAACAAGCGTACTGATCAATTCATCGTACGTCATCGTTCTAAAAAATAATTAGAGGATAAGCCATGCCACGTTCTCTCAAGAAAGGTCCTTTCATTGACCTGCACTTGCTGAAGAAGGTAGAGAAAGCGGTGGAAAGCGGAGACAAGAAGCCTCTCAAGACTTGGTCCCGTCGTTCAACGATCTTTCCTAATATGATCGGATTGACCATCGCTGTCCATAATGGTCGTCAGCATGTTCCAGTTTTCGTAACCGACGAAATGGTTGGTCACAAACTGGGTGAATTCGCACCGACTCGCACTTATCGCGGCCATGCGGCAGATAAGAAAGCTAAGAAACGTTAAGGATAGGAGGAAGAGATGGAAACTTTAGCTATACATCGCCACGCTCGTTCTTCTGCCCAGAAGGTTCGCTTAGTCGCCGACCTGATTCGCGGTAAGAAAGTGTCGCAAGCTCTGGAAATTCTGACCTACACCAACAAGAAAGCTGCTGGTTTAGTGAAGAAAGTACTTGAATCTGCAATTGCTAACGCAGAGCAAAACGATGGCGCTGACATTGATGACCTGAAAGTTGCGAAAATTTTCGTAGACGATGGTCCAACTATGAAACGCATCATGCCGCGTGCGAAAGGCCGTGCAGATCGTATTCTTAAGCGCACCAGCCACATTACTGTGGTTGTGTCCGATCGCTGAGACTCTGGAGACTAGCAATGGGTCAGAAAGTACATCCTAATGGTATTCGCCTGGGTATTGTCAAACCTTGGAACTCTACTTGGTATGCGAATACTAATGAATTCGCTGACAACCTAGACAGCGATTTTAAAGTACGTCAGTACTTGAATAAAGAACTGGCAAAAGCGTCAATCTCTCGCATCGTTATCGAACGTCCTGCGAAAAGCATCCGTGTGACTATTCACACTGCTCGCCCAGGTATCGTTATCGGTAAGAAAGGTGAAGACGTTGAAAAACTGCGTAAAACAGTAGCGGATATCGCTGGTGTTCCTGCGCAAATCAATATCGCCGAAGTTCGTAAACCAGAACTAGACGCAAAATTAGTTGCTGACAGCATCTCTTCACAGCTGGAACGTCGTGTTATGTTCCGTCGTGCTATGAAGCGTGCAGTACAGAACGCAATGCGTCTGGGCGCTAAAGGTATCAAAGTTGAAGTCAGTGGCCGTTTAGGCGGTGCTGAAATCGCTCGTACCGAGTGGTATCGTGAAGGCCGTGTGCCACTGCACACATTACGTGCTGATATCGATTACAACACTTCAGAAGCGCACACCACATATGGTGTTCTCGGCGTTAAGGTATGGATCTTCAAAGGTGAGATTCTGGGTGGTATGGCTGCTGTTGAACAAGCTGAGAAACCAGCTGCTCAACCTAAAAAGCAGCAGCGTAAAGGCCGCAAGTAAGGAGAGTCGCTGATGTTACAACCAAAGCGTACAAAATTCCGTAAGGTGCACAAGGGCCGCAACCGTGGTCTAGCGCAAGGTACGGATGTTAGCTTCGGCACTTTCGGTCTTAAAGCTGTTGGCCGTGGTCGTCTGACTGCACGTCAGATCGAAGCGGCACGTCGTGCTATGACCCGTGCTATTAAGCGTCAAGGTAAAATCTGGATCCGTGTGTTCCCAGACAAACCAATCACTGAGAAACCACTCGAAGTTCGTATGGGTAAAGGTAAAGGTAACGTAGAATATTGGGTTGCCTTAATTCAGCCTGGAAAAGTCCTGTACGAAATGGACGGTGTGCCTGAAGAGCTGGCTCGTGAGGCATTCTCTCTGGCAGCAGCGAAACTGCCTATCAAAACCACCTTTGTAACTAAGACGGTGATGTAATGAAAGCACAAGAGCTGCGCGTAAAAAGCGTTGAAGAGCTGAATGCTGAACTGCTGAATCTGCTGCGTGAACAATTTAATTTACGTATGCAAGCTGCAAGCGGTCAGCTGCAACAGTCTCATCTGTTGAAACAAGTGCGTCGCGATATCGCACGTGTGAAGACTTTACTGACTGAGAAGGCAGGTGCGTAATGAGCGATAAAATCCGTACTCTGCAAGGTCGTGTAGTTAGCGATAAAATGGAGAAATCTATTGTTGTTGCTATCGAGCGTATGGTGAAACACCCTCTGTATGGTAAATTCATCCGTCGTACGACTAAATTGCACGTACATGACGAGAACAATGAATGTGGAATTGGTGACGTGGTAGAAATCCGCGAAACTCGTCCACTGTCTAAGACTAAGTCTTGGGCCTTAGTTCGCGTTGTAGAAAAAGCTGTTCTGTAATAGAATAGATTTTTCGTGATGAATAAACGGCTCTTTTTGACTGAGCCGTTTATTTTTTTCTGTCCATCGCGTTGATGTGGTGTTATAATGCCGCGCCCTCGTAGTATGGGTATATTTGAACGGCCTCTTCATAATGAGGTGGCTCAGTAGTAGTTGACATTTAGCGGAGCACTAAAATGATCCAAGAACAGACTATGCTGAACGTGGCCGACAACTCCGGTGCACGTCGCGTAATGTGTATCAAGGTTCTAGGTGGCTCGCACCGTCGCTATGCACATGTAGGCGACATCATTAAAATTACTGTTAAAGAAGCAATTCCACGCGGTAAAGTTAAAAAGGGTGATGTCCTGAAAGCGGTAGTGGTGCGCACCAAGAAGGGTGTACGTCGCCCTGACGGTTCTGTCATTCGCTTCGATGGTAATGCTTGTGTGTTATTAAACAATAACAGCGAGCAAGTAATCGGTACGCGTATTTTTGGGCCGGTAACTCGTGAACTTCGTAATGAGAAGTTTATGAAAATTATCTCTCTGGCACCTGAAGTACTCTAAGGAGCGAACTATGGCAGCGAAAATCCGTCGTGATGACGAAGTTATCGTGCTAACTGGTAAAGACAAAGGTAAGCGCGGTAAAGTAAAACAGGTTCTTTCTTCTGGTAAAGTTATCGTTGAAGGTATCAATCTGGTTAAAAAACATCAGAAGCCAGTCCCGGCTCTGAATCAACCAGGTGGCATCGTTGAAAAAGAAACGGCTATTCAAGTTTCTAACGTTGCAATCTTTAACGCGGCAACTGGTAAGGCAGACCGTGTAGGCTTTAGATTCGAAGACGGCAAAAAAGTCCGTTTCTTCAAATCTAACAGTGAAACTATCAAGTAATTTTTGGAGTATACGATGGCGAAACTGCATGATTACTATAAAGACGAAGTTGTTAATAAACTCATGACTGAGTTTAGTTACTCTTCTGTCATGCAAGTCCCTCGGGTCGAGAAGATCACCCTGAATATGGGTGTTGGTGAAGCGATTGCTGATAAAAAACTGCTGGATAACGCAGCAGCTGATTTAACAGCTATCTCTGGTCAAAAACCATTGATCACCAAAGCACGCAAATCTGTTGCAGGCTTCAAAATCCGTCAGGGCTATCCAATCGGCTGTAAAGTAACCCTGCGTGGCGAACGCATGTGGGAGTTCCTTGAGCGTCTGATTTCTATTGCTGTACCACGTATTCGTGACTTCCGTGGCTTGTCCGCTAAGTCTTTCGATGGTCGCGGTAACTACAGCATGGGTGTTCGTGAACAAATCATCTTCCCTGAAATCGATTACGATAAAGTGGATCGCGTACGTGGTTTAGATATTACTATCACCACTACTGCGAAATCAGATGACGAAGGTCGCGCACTGTTAGCAGCGTTCAACTTCCCGTTCCGCAAGTAAGGCAGGGTACTCATGGCTAAGAAATCTATGAAAGCGCGTGATGTTAAACGTGCTAAATTAGCTGAGAAGTTCTTCGCAAAACGCGTTGAATTAAAAGCTATCATCTCTGATGTTAAAGCATCTGATGAAGATCGCTGGGACGCTGTTCTCAAGCTGCAAACACTGCCACGTGATTCAAGTCCTTCTCGTCAGCGTAACCGCTGCCGTCAAACAGGGCGTCCGCACGGTTTCCTGCGGAAGTTTGGTCTGAGCCGTATTAAAGTCCGTGAAGCCGCTATGCGCGGTGAAATCCCGGGCCTTAAAAAGGCAAGTTGGTAATTCCATTTGAATCACGGGAGTAAAGACAGATGAGCATGCAAGATCCCATCGCGGATATGCTGACCCGTATCCGTAACGGTCAGGCCGCGAACAAAGTTGCGGTCACCATGCCTTCCTCCAAGCTGAAAGTGGCGATTGCCAAAGTGCTGAAGGAAGAAGGTTATATCGAAGATTTTAAAATTGAAGGCGACATCAAGCCAGAATTGGAACTGACTTTACGTTATTTCCAAGGTAAGGCTGTCGTAGAAAGCATTCAGCGTGTAAGCCGCCCAAGTCTGCGCATCTATAAGAAAAAAGATGAGCTGCCACAAGTTATGGCTGGCTTAGGTATCGCTGTTATTTCTACCTCTAAAGGTGTCATGACTGATCGTGCAGCTCGCCAAGCTGGTCTTGGTGGCGAGATTCTCTGCTACGTAGCTTAATTCGGGAGGAAAGAATGTCTCGTGTTGCAAAAGCACCCGTCGTCATTCCTGCCGGCGTAGAGGTAAAACTCAACGGTCAGGTTATTTCGATTAAGGGTAAAAACGGCGAGCTTACTCGTACTATCCATAATGCAGTTGAAGTTAAACATGAAGATGGCCATTTATCTTTCGGACCACGTGATGGTTTTGAAGATGCATGGGCACAAGCGGGTACAACTCGTTCACTGTGCAATGCAATGGTTGTTGGTGTTACCGATGGCTTCACTAAAAAGCTTCAACTGGTTGGTGTTGGTTACCGTGCAGCAATCAAAGGCAACGCTGTTAGCTTGTCTTTAGGTTTCTCGCATCCGGTTGAACACGCACTACCAGCAGGCATTACTGCTGAATGTCCAACACAAACTGAAATCGTACTGAAAGGTGCGGATAAGCAAGTGATTGGTCAAGTTGCAGCAGAACTGCGTGCTTACCGTCGTCCTGAGCCTTACAAAGGTAAAGGTGTTCGTTACGCCGATGAAATCGTGCGTACCAAAGAGGCTAAGAAGAAGTAAGGTAACACTATGGATAAGAAAGCAGCTCGTATCCGTCGTGCGACCCGCGCACGCCGTAAGATCCAAGAGTTGGGTGCGACTCGCCTGGTGGTACATCGTACTCCACGCCATATTTATGCGCAGGTTATCGCACCGAACGGTTCTGAAACATTGGTTGCAGCTTCTACTACAGAAAAAGCTATCAATGAACAAGTTAAGTTTACTGGAAACAAAGACGCAGCAGCAGCAGTTGGTAAATTAGTTGCTGAACGCGCACTGGAAAAAGGCATCACTGTTGTTGCTTTTGACCGTTCTGGTTTCCAATATCATGGTAGAGTCCAGGCACTGGCAGATGCTGCCCGTGAAGCTGGCCTTCAGTTCTAAGGTAGAGGTGTAAGATGTCTCACATCGAAAAACAAGCTGGCGAACTGCAGGAAAAGCTGATCGCGGTAAACCGCGTAGCAAAAACCGTTAAAGGTGGCCGTATTTTCAGCTTTACCGCACTGACAGTAGTTGGTGATGGTAACGGTCGCGTCGGTTTTGGCTACGGCAAAGCGCGCGAAGTTCCGGCAGCAATCCAGAAAGCGATGGAAAAAGCCCGTCGCAGTATGAAAACCGTTGCTCTTAACAACGGCACATTGTTCCACCCTGTGAAAGGTACGCACACTGGTTCTCGTGTGTTTATGCAACCTGCTCACGAAGGTACCGGTATCATTGCCGGTGGTGCAATGCGTGCAGTGTTAGAAGTAGCTGGAGTTCGCAACGTACTGGCTAAAACCTACGGTTCCACAAACCCAATCAACGTGGTTCGTGCAACACTGGATGCTTTAGACAGCATGAAGTCTCCAGAAATGGTCGCAGCTAAGCGTGGAAAATCCGTCGAAGAAATTCTGGGGTAATCGGCCATGGCTAAGACTATTAAAATTACACAAGTTCGCAGTTCAATCGGTCGTCTGCCTAAGCATAAGGCAACACTGGTCGGTTTAGGTCTGCGTCGCATTGGTCATACAGTAGAGCGTGAGGATACTCCTGCCGTTCGTGGTATGGTCAACTTGGTTTCCTACATGGTTAAAGTTGAGGAGTAAGAGATGCGTTTAAATACTCTGTCTCCGGCTGAAGGTGCCAAGCACGCGCCTAAACGCGTAGGTCGTGGTATCGGTTCTGGTCTGGGTAAAACCGGCGGCCGTGGTCACAAAGGTCAGAAATCTCGTTCTGGCGGTGGCGTACGTCGTGGTTTCGAAGGCGGCCAGATGCCTTTATACCGTCGTTTGCCGAAATTCGGCTTCACTTCACGTAAAGCAATGATCACTGCAGAGATTCGTCTGTCTGATTTTGCTGCTGTTGAAGGCGATGTTATTGATCTGAACGCACTGAAA
The DNA here is from genome assembly GCF_058245955.1 of Providencia sp. UF-224. Classification (NCBI taxonomy): domain Bacteria; kingdom Pseudomonadati; phylum Pseudomonadota; class Gammaproteobacteria; order Enterobacterales; family Morganellaceae; genus Providencia; species Providencia sp. UF-224. Next base: position 10,444 of record NZ_JBSICC010000035.1, read on the forward strand.
GCCGCGAACGTTGTTGGCATCCAGATTGAATTTGCGAAAGTTATTCTGTCTGGCGAAGTGAACCGTGCAGTTACTGTACGTGGCCTTCGTGTTACTAAAGGTGCTCGCGCTGCAATCGAAGCTGCCGGCGGTAAAATTGAGGAATAAGTGACAGATGGCTAAACAACCAGGATTAGATTTTCAAAGTGCCAAAGGTGGAGCTGGCGAACTTAAACGCAGACTTTTGTTTGTAATTGGTGCGCTAATTGTTTTCCGAATTGGTTCTTTTATTCCAATCCCTGGTATTGATGCCACTGTGCTTGCCAAATTGCTCGAACAGCAACAAGGCACCATCATTGAAATGTTTAACATGTTCTCTGGTGGTGCTCTTAGCCGTGCTTCTATCTTTGCTTTGGGTATCATGCCGTATATTTCGGCATCGATTATTATCCAATTATTATCAGTGGTTAATCCACGATTAGCAGAGATCAAGAAGGAAGGAGAAGCAGGTCGTCGGAAGATAAGCCAATATACTCGCTGGGGTACTCTGGTATTAGCAATATTCCAATCTATTGGTATTGCAATGGGTCTACCGAATATGCCAGGGATGCAAGGATTAGTGATTGATCCGGGCCTCCCGTTCTACTTTACGGCAGTTGTTAGCTTAGTCACAGGAACTATGTTCCTGATGTGGTTAGGTGAACAGATAACTGAAAGAGGTATCGGTAACGGTATTTCAATCATTATCTTCGCTGGTATTGTTGCGGGATTACCGCCGGCCATTGGCCATACCATCGAGCAAGCTCGGCAAGGCGATCTGCACTTCCTCCTGTTGCTGTTGGTTGCGGTATTAGTATTCGCGGTAACTTTCTTTGTTGTGTTTATGGAACGTGGTCAACGTCGTATCGTCGTTAATTACGCCAAACGTCAGCAAGGACGCCGTGTTTATGCAGCACAAAGTACGCATTTACCGTTAAAAGTGAATATGGCGGGTGTAATTCCTGCAATTTTTGCTTCCAGTATCATACTATTCCCGGGTACAATAGCATCTTGGTTTGGTGATGGAACTGGTTGGGACTGGCTAACTACAATTTCTATGTATTTACAGCCTGGTCAACCGTTGTATGTGTTACTTTATGCTTCTGCGATCATCTTCTTCTGTTTCTTCTATACGGCGTTGGTTTTCAACCCGAGAGAAACAGCAGATAACCTGAAGAAGTCCGGTGCATTTGTACCAGGAATTCGTCCGGGAGAGCAAACGGCCAAGTACATTGATAAGGTAATGACTCGTCTGACATTAGTTGGCGCGTTATACATCACCTTTATCTGCCTAATCCCGGAGTTCATGCGTGACGCAATGAAAGTACCTTTCTACTTTGGTGGTACTTCCCTCTTAATTGTGGTTGTCGTTATCATGGACTTTATGGCTCAAGTGCAAACTCTGATGATGTCAAGTCAGTATGAGTCTGCATTGAAGAAAGCAAACCTTAAAGGTAAATAGTCACTTAGTGTGATTATGGTTTGCTAGAAGTTACGGAGAGTAAAAATGAAAGTTCGTGCTTCCGTCAAGAAATTATGCCGTAACTGTAAAATTATCCGTCGCCATGGTAGCGTTCGTGTAATTTGCAGTGTTGAACCAAGACATAAACAACGTCAAGGTTAAGAAAAAGCATTTTTTTCTTGCAAAGTTGGGTTGAGCTGGCTAAATTAGCCAGCCAATCTTTTTTATCTAAGATACATTATTGTTTGAGTATCCTGAAAACGGGCTTTTCAGCACAGTAATGTATATTTTAACTTAGGAGTGCATAGTGGCCCGTATAGCAGGCATTAACATTCCTGATCATAAACATACCGTAATCGCTTTAACATCGATTTTCGGAATCGGCAAAACACGTTCACAGGCTATCTGTGAAGCAACTGGTATTGCTGAAAATGTTAAGATCAGTGAGCTGTCTGAAGAACAAATCGACAAGCTGCGTGACGAAGTTGCCAAGTATGTGGTAGAAGGTGACCTACGTCGTGAAATTACCCTGAGCATCAAGCGTCTGATGGACCTTGGATGTTACCGTGGTTTACGTCATCGTCGTGGTCTTCCTGTGCGCGGACAGCGTACTAAGACTAACGCTCGTACCCGCAAGGGTCCGCGTAAGCCGATCAAGAAATAAGTCGGGGTATTGAATAATGGCAAAGGCACCAGTTCGTGCACGTAAGCGTGTAAGAAAACAAGTCTCAGACGGTGTGGCTCATATCCATGCTTCTTTCAACAACACAATCGTTACAATTACTGACCGTCAGGGTAACGCATTAGGTTGGGCAACTGCCGGTGGTTCCGGTTTCCGTGGTTCTCGCAAATCAACTCCGTTCGCAGCTCAGGTTGCAGCAGAGCGTTGCGCAGAAGCTGTGAAAGAATACGGAATCAAAAACCTGGAAGTTATGGTTAAGGGACCGGGTCCGGGTCGCGAATCAACAATTCGTGCTCTGAACGCCGCTGGTTTCCGCATCACTAATATTACTGATGTGACTCCTATCCCTCATAACGGTTGTCGCCCACCGAAAAAACGTCGCGTTTAATACGTTTCGTTTTTTTTAGGACTGTTGGAGAAAGAAAATGGCTAGATATTTGGGTCCTAAGCTCAAGCTGAGCCGTCGCGAAGGAACAGACCTCTTTCTGAAGTCTGGTGTTCGCGCGATTGACACCAAGTGTAAATTAGAACAGGCACCAGGCCAGCACGGAGCGCGTAAACCGCGTCTGTCTGACTACGGTGTTCAGTTACGTGAAAAACAAAAAGTTCGTCGTATCTACGGTGTTCTGGAACGTCAATTCCGTAACTATTACAAAGAAGCAACACGCCTGAAAGGCAACACAGGTGAAAACCTGCTGACTCTGCTGGAAGGTCGTCTTGATAACGTCGTTTACCGTATGGGCTTTGGCGCAACTCGCGCAGAAGCACGTCAAATGGTTAGCCACAAAGCTATCATGGTAAATGGTCGTGTTGTTAATATCGCTTCTTATCAGGTTTCCCCGAATGACGTTATCAGCGTTCGTGAGAAAGCTAAAAAACAGTCTCGTATTAAGGCTGCTTTAGAGCTGGCTGAACAGCGTGAGAAGCCAACTTGGCTGGAAGTTGATGCTGCTAAAATGGAAGGTGTGTTCAAACGTATTCCTGAACGTACTGACTTGTCTGCGGACATTAACGAACACCTGATCGTCGAGCTTTACTCCAAGTAAAGCTTAGCACCAAAGAGAGGACACAATGCAGGGTTCTGTGACAGAGTTTCTAAAACCGCGCCTGGTAGATATCGAGCAAGTGAGTTCGACGCACGCTAAGGTGACCCTTGAGCCTTTAGAGCGTGGCTTTGGCCATACTCTTGGTAACGCACTGCGCCGTATTCTGCTTTCGTCTATGCCGGGTTGTGCGGTGACAGAGGTTGAGATTGATGGTGTACTGCACGAGTACAGCACCAAAGAAGGTGTACAGGAAGATATCCTGGAGATTCTCCTCAACCTGAAAGGGCTGGCGGTAAAAGTTCAGGGGAAAGATGAAGTTATTTTAACCTTGAATAAATCTGGCATTGGCCCTGTGACTGCAGCCGACATCGTCCATGATGGCGATGTCGAAATCGTCAAGCCACAGCACATCATCTGCCACCTGACTGACGAAAGCGCATCTATTAATATGCGTATTAAGGTTCAGCGTGGTCGTGGTTATGTGCCGGCTTCTGCCCGAGTTCATTCGGAAGAAGATGAGCGCCCAATCGGTCGTTTGTTAGTCGATGCTTGCTACAGCCCAGTAGAGCGTATTGCCTACAATGTTGAAGCAGCTCGTGTTGAGCAACGTACTGACTTGGATAAGTTAGTTATCGAAATGGAAACGAATGGTACAATCGATCCTGAAGAGGCGATTCGCCGTGCAGCGACCATTCTGGCTGAACAACTTGAAGCTTTTGTTGATTTACGTGATGTACGTCAACCGGAAGTTAAAGAAGAAAAACCAGAATTCGATCCTATCTTACTGCGCCCAGTTGACGATCTGGAATTGACTGTCCGCTCTGCTAACTGCCTCAAAGCAGAAGCTATCCACTACATCGGTGATCTGGTACAGCGTACAGAAGTTGAGTTGCTTAAAACGCCTAACCTTGGTAAGAAATCTCTTACTGAAATTAAGGACGTCTTGGCATCTCGTGGTCTTTCTCTGGGCATGCGCTTAGAAAATTGGCCACCAGCAAGTATTGCTGATGATTAAGATCACAGGTTAAGGTTTTACTGAGAAGGATAAGGTCATGCGCCATCGTAAGAGTGGTCGTCAATTGAACCGCAACAGCAGCCACCGCCAAGCTATGTTCCGTAACATGGCTGGTTCTTTAGTTCGTCATGAGATTATCAAGACGACTCTGCCTAAAGCGAAAGAACTGCGTCGCGTCGTTGAGCCGCTGATTACTCTTGCCAAGACCGACAGCGTAGCTAATCGTCGTCTGGCATTCGCACGTACTCGTGATAACGAGATCGTTGCAAAATTATTTAATGAACTGGGACCTCGTTTCGCAGCTCGTGCAGGTGGTTACACTCGTATTCTTAAGTGTGGCTTCCGTACAGGTGACAACGCTCCGATGGCTTACATCGAGCTTGTTGACCGTGCTGTTGAGTCTCAAGAAGCAGCTGCAGAGTAATCTACAGTCGCTTTCAAGAAAACCGGGTATATTTGCCCGGTTTTTTTGTACCTGCTATTCTTACCCTTCATGCATTTGTTCTCCCCTTGAATTTCCCACGATTAATTCATATCTATAGGTAAGGTAATATGAGCATGTATAAGATAGGTGAAATTGCTAAATTAGCGGATGTGACACCAGATACTATTCGTTTTTATGAAAAACAGGGGTTAATGGGACATAAAGTACGTACGGAAGGTGGCTATCGGCTTTTTACTGAGCAAGACCTTCAGCGGCTACGTTTTATTCGCTATGCAAAGCAACTAGGTTTTACTTTAGAAGCGATTGCTGAACTGTTGTCTATTCGTGTTGACCCAGAACATCATACTTGTCAGGAATCTAAACATATTGTAGATATCAGATTACTGGAAGTTGAAAAAAAGATCCAAGAGCTTATCATTATGCGTGATTCGCTGAAAATGTTAAGTTCTGCATGTTGTGGCGATGAGCATGCAACAACATACTGCTCTATTATGGAAATTTTAGAGCGAGGTGCATCTAAGGTTTATTAATATGATTAACTTAAATTAATGAAGGTATATTATGACTAAATATCAGCATAAACGTGGTGAGATAAAAAATAATGCAATTGAAGCATTACTTCATGACCCATTATTTCGACAACGTGTAGAAAAAAATAAAAAAGGAAAAGGAAGTTATACTAGAAAAGGAAAAAATAATAAGGCTGGTAACTGGGAGGCCAGTGGTAATAGGTTTATTTACTTATTACCACTGGCTTTTTAGTTATTTTTTATTCTGTTCTTTTAATAAATCACGAATTTCTGATAATAAAACTTCTTCAGTTGATGGCGGTGTTGGTTCAGCGGGTGCGGCTTCTTTTTCACGGCGTACTTTATTCATGACTTTAATAGCCATAAATATCGCAAAAGCGACAATAACAAAATCAAATACAGTTTGTATAAACATCCCATAATTAAGTACAACGGCTGGTAAGTCACCTTGTGCTTCTTTTAGAACTACACTGAATGATTTAAAGTCAACTCCACCAATAAGTAAACCTAATGGGGGCATGATGACATCGGCAACAAGAGAGGAAACAATTTTACCAAACGCAGCTCCGATAATAATACCGACAGCCATATCTACTACATTGCCTTTCATGGCAAATTCGCGAAAATCTTTTAAAAAACTCATCGACGACCCCTTAATAAGTAACTCAATTGAAACAAAATGTATGTTAGGTTAACAAATTATAGTCGCTAGATTTATTAAGCTGCAAATATTTACGCTCTTTTTTTATTATTTTATAAAAAGAATGGGCTGGGCTGGAATAATTTTTCTACGTCAGGAACATACTTTTTATCTGTAATAAACATTATAACGTGGTCACCTTGTTCAATAATATGATAATCGCTAGCAATAATAACTTCCTCTTCTCGAACTATTGCTCCAATTATTGTTCCTGGAGGAAGTTTAATTTCGGATATTTTTTTGCCAACCACTTTTGAGGTATTTTCATCACCATGTGCAATGGCTTCAATCGCCTCAGCGACCCCCCTCCTTAGAGAAGAAACGCTCACAATATCGGCTTTTCTTACATGACTTAATAAAGCAGAGATAGTGGCTTGTTGTGGGGAGACTGCAATATCAATCACTCCCCCTTGAACAAGTTCGACATAAGCGGAACGTTGAATAAGCACCATGGCTTTTTTTGCCCCCATTTTTTTCGCTAACATGGCAGACATAATATTTGCTTCATCGTCATTTGTGAGGGCGATAAACACATCCATTTGTTCAATATGTTCTTCAGTGAGTAGCTCTTGATCAGAAGCATCGCCATAAAATACAATAGTGTCGTGTAATAACTGAGCTAATTCGGTTGCACGTTGTTGGTTTCGCTCGATAAGCTTAACGCTATAATCCTTTTCTAGTCGACGTGCTAGACCTGCGCCAACATTACCCCCGCCCACAATCATCAAACGTTTGTAGGGTTTTTCTAGTCTTTGCAGCTCACTCATTACGGCGCGGATATGTTGTGTTGAAGCGACAAAGAAAACTTCATCACCCGCTTCAATAACTGTTGAACCTTGAGGGCGAATAGGGCGATCTTGTCGAAATATCGCAACAACTCGCGTATCGATATGTGGCATGTGTTCACGTAAGCTAGATAAAGCATTCCCTACCAGTGAACCACCATAGTAAGCTTTTACAGCAACAATACTGACTTTACCTTCCGCAAAATTAACCACCTGAAGAGCGCCAGGATATTGAATCAGTTTATAGATATAGTCGATGACCAACTGCTCAGGTGATATCAGGTAGTCAATTGGGATCTGCTCTGGAAGAAATAGCTTATCAGCCTCACGGATATATTCGGTAGCTCTGATCCGCGCAATTTTATTCGGCGTATTAAATAGGCTATATGCAATTTGGCAAGCAATCATATTTGTTTCGTCAGAGTTAGTGACTGCAACTAACATATCAGCATCTTCAGCCCCCGCATCACGAAGTACACGTGGATGGGAACCATGACCATTGACGACACGTAGATCGAATTGATCTTGCAGTTGACGCAGACGATCGCCATCTGTATCAACGACGGTAATATCATTGTTCTCATCAACTAAATTTTCAGCAAGTGTGCCACCGACTTGCCCAGCGCCTAGAATAATGATTTTCATTGCATATTCCTATATTAGGTAACTAACGACTTATTATTGTGCTTGTTTTATTAAACGTGCATAAAAGAAGCCATCACCGCCTTCGGCACTTGGCAATATTTGTAGCCCTGCCTCTGTTCCATCATTTAGACGTGCATCGGTATGTTTAGCAAGGAACTTTTGTATTTGTAGGTAGTTCTCTTCAGGCATGATAGAACAGGTTGCATACAATAAAGTACCACCTGTTTTTAGATAAGGCCAAACGGCCTCTAATATTTTTGCCTGTAATTCTGCCAGTTCATTGATATCAGAGTCACGACGTAGCCATTTTATGTCAGGATGGCGGCGGATAACCCCTGTCGCTGAACATGGCGCATCAAGTAAAATTCGATCAAACTGTTGTCCATCAGCCCATTTTTCGGGTTGTGTTCCATCCCCTTGAACTACGGTAGCATGCTGCTTAAGGCGAATTAAATTCTCTTTCACTCGTTTCAGGCGAGTTTCATCAATATCAACTGCAAGGACATTCGCTTTTGGCGCTAGCTCTAAAATATGTGTTGTTTTACCACCCGGTGCTGCGCATAAATCTAAAATATTTTCGCCGTTTTGTGGTTCAAGTAACTCCGCACACCCTTGAGCAGAGACATCTTGTACTGTTGACCAGCCATCCTCGAAGCCTGGCAGCTTTGTTACTGCGGTAGGTTCTTCTAAACGGATAGCACTAGGATGAGTTGGGTGCAAATGTGCTGTTATCTCCACTTGTTCCAATAAACCAAGATATTGCTCAGCAGTATGATGTAGAGAATTTACTCTCAGCCACATAGGTGGTCGCTGGTTATTCGCTTCGACAATAGCTTGCCATTCATTAGGATATGCAGTTTGTAAACGCTTAAGTAACCAACTTGGGTGCAAGTACTGGCTGTTATTATTTGCGATCCGCTCTTCTAATTGAACCTGTTGGCGTTGAAAAGAACGTAAGACACCATTGATCAAGCCTTTTAGCTGTGGGCGTTTGAGTGCGACGGCACCATTTACGGTTTCAGCTAATGCAGCGTGAGCGGGGATACGTGTATAAAGCAACTGATAGATACCCACCATAATGAGATAGTGCAAGGTTCTCTGTTTACCAGTGAGTGGTTTTTCCATTAATTGGCTAATAAACCATTCAAGTTTTGGTAAATAGCGTAGGACACCAAAACAAATCTCTTGTAATAATGCTTTATCTTTGTCGTTAATATTACGTTGTAAATCAGGCAAAACGGTACTTAATGATTGCCCATTATCAATAACCTGATTAATTGCAGTCGCAGCGAGACTACGCAAATTGTATGTGTTTTTCATAAGTAAAGATGGGTCTTTTAGTTACTGAAATAAAACTGCCTGATATTTCAGGCAGTTTACAGATTCGTTAATCGAGAATTTGCTCTGGGGTAAACCATTCACGGCGAGAGTTTAGTATATCCTGCGCACTCATGGCTTTTTTGCCTGGCGGTTGTAACTGGGTAATATTTAATATGCCATTCCCCGTGGCAATGCATATCCCATTTTTATCTGCGCTAATTATTGTTCCGGGTTGTCTACCTTGCGAGTCATCAATCACTTCAGCTTGCCAAACCTTAATCAGTTGTTCCTGAACCATAAAATAGCTCATCGGCCACGGATTAAATGCACGAATACAACGTTCAATATGAGTTGCATCCTGTTGCCAATCAATACGAGCTTCTTCTTTAGAAAGTTTTTCTGCGTAATTAGCAAGAGTGTCATCTTGTTTTTCAGGAGTACATTGACCTGTGGACAACATATCAACCGTATGGATTAAAGCTTTAGGCCCAGTGATCGCCAGTTTCTCATACAGAGTTGCGCTGGTATCATCTGCCATGATGGGACATACGGCTTTATATAGCATGTCTCCCGTATCTAACCCAGCATCCATCTGCATAATTGTCACCCCTGTTTCAGCGTCCCCCGCCCAAATCGAACGTTGAATTGGTGCGGCTCCGCGCCAACGAGGCAACAAAGAACCATGCACATTCAGGCAGCCTAAGCGAGGAATATCTAAAACAGCTTGTGGTAAAATCAACCCATATGCGACAACTATCATGAGGTCGGCATTTCTATCTTTGAGCCACTGCTGATTTTCAGCGTCTCTTAGAGATACTGGCTGAAAAACAGGGATATCATGTTCTTGTGCCAAAACTTTTACAGGGCTTGGCGTCAGCTTTTTTCCTCTGCCCGCAGGTTTATCATGGCGAGTAAGAACGCCAACGATTTTGTGTTGGGTTCCAAGGAGTGCAGCTAAATGTTTTGCTGCAAAATCGGGTGTCCCCGCAAAGATAATTTTTAATGGTTCTGACACGTTAATTTCCCTGTTTCTATTTACTAAACTAGCTATTTTTTGCTTCTTTCGCTCTTAGCCTATCCAGCTTCTCAACTTTTTGGCGGATACGCTGACGTTTTAAAGGTGATAAGTAATCAACAAATAGCTTCCCAACAAGGTGGTCCATTTCATGTTGGATGCAAATAGCCAATAAGCCATCGGCTTCAAGTTCAAAAGACTCACCGTTATAGTCTAATGCACGAATTTTGACTTGCTCTGCGCGTGGAACAAACCCTTGCTGCTCAGGGATAGAGAGGCATCCCTCTTCAATACCAGTTTCACCTGATTTATCTAATAATTCAGGGTTGATAATCACTAAGCGTTGGTCACGTGTTTCAGACACATCGATAACAATGATCCGCTGGTGGATATCCACTTGCGTAGCAGCAAGCCCAATACCTTCTTCTTCATACATGGTATCGAACATATCATCTACAATGCGTTGAATTTGTGCATCAACTTTTTCGACTGGCTTAGCAATTGTGCGTAAGCGCTCGTCTGGATAATGTAATACGTTTAAGACTGACATAAATTTTTCGAGCGGTTTCCAAAAAGTGAATGGGAATTAATGCCTATTCTAGACATTTATCCGCCATATTGACAGTATTGGTTATGATTTGTTCACTGAAGAACGTATCCAATAATCAGTCAGGATGACGAAATGAATCTCCAAGAAATATGGTTAAGAACGTCTCTGGTAAGTCGGTTGTTGCCTGTTCATGCGGTAAACATGATCAATGAGCTAAAACAACTCAATAAAATCAGTAACCGAGCTTTGCAACACTGCGGTTTAAACGAAATGCAGAGATTACAATTTCTTAATGTGCCAGAGTACCGATTAGAAAAAGCACAGCAATGGTTGATGGATAAAAGTAATCAAATGATTACCTTCATTGATCCTTCCTATCCATTTTTATTAAAGCAAATCCATCACCCACCGCTTTTGCTTTTTGTGGTGGGAAAAAAAGACATTCTTACAACGCCACAAATCGCTTTAGTTGGAAGCCGGCAAGCGAGTGAGTATGGACGGAAGTGGGCGACTGAGTTTGTTAAGGACTTTGTTCAATATGGCATTTCAATTACCAGTGGGCTTGCTTTAGGCATAGACGGAATAAGTCATAAGGCTGCACTTGATAATAACGGCGCGACGGTTGCCGTTTTGGGGAGTGGTTTAGCCAATATTTATCCAAAACAACATGCTGCACTCGCTGAACAAATAAAAGAAAAAGGGGTGCTTGTATCAGAATATTGGCCAGATACGCCACCATTACCTAAACAATTTCCAAGGCGAAATAGAATCATTAGTGGGCTGAGTAAAGCGGTTGTTATGATAGAAGCTGGTATGAAAAGTGGTTCTTTAATTACAGCACGTTATGCTATTGAGCAAAACCGAGACCTTTTTACACTTCCAGCGCCTCTTGGCAATCCTGCGTTTGGTGGTAACCTTTGGTTATTACAACAAGGCGCTTATTTATTGGTGGATGCTGAGGATATTTTACAGCACCTTGGGGATGGGCTAAATTGGGTGCAACCTGAACTTCCCATCGGTTCAAATATCGATGAAAGCTTACCAACAGCGCTTAATTTAAAAGAACAAAAGATATTGGATTTGGTGAGCTACCAAGTTACTTCGGTTGATGTTATTGCTGTACAAGCCCAAATTCCGATTACTCAAGTGATTTCAATATTAACCGAGATGGAAATTAACGGAATGATTAGTGCGTGTGCTGGTGGGTATATCAAATTAAACTAGCCATGGCTTATAGATTAAAGAAAAGTAAGAGAAAACATGTCAAAACAATTGCCTTTTGATACAGATAAAAACGAACATTGCCCAGAGTGCGATTCACTTTTGGTGATCCGTAATAGTACCCATGGGCCTTTTCTTGGGTGCTCCAACTACCCAGAATGTCACTATATGCGTCCATTGAGGCCGAGCATTGAGAGTCATATTGTCAAAGTTTTGGATGGACAGCATTGCCCTAAATGTGGGCATGAACTGGTATTAAAACAAGGTCGGTTTGGTATGTTCATTGGTTGCAGCCATTACCCGGAATGTGAACATATTGAACTCATAGATAAGCCAGATGAAACAAAAATTCCTTGCCCTCAATGCCAAAAAGGCAATTTACTCCAAAGAAAATCCCGTTTTGGGAAGACTTTTTATGCCTGTGATAATTACCCTAACTGTCAGTTTATCCTCAATAATAAGCCTATTGTTGGCAAATGTATGTTTTGTGAATACCCATTATTGATGGAAAAAAGGGGCGGACAGGGAGTAAGATTATTTTGTGCCAGCAAACGCTGCGCTAAGCAACAAGAAGAATAATGAGTTAAAACTATGTCAAATGAATCTACACCTGCAATTGAAAGTATTATCGTTTCGTTAAAACAAGAAAAAGTGATCGCCTATCCAACGGAAGCCGTTTTTGGTTTAGGTTGTGACCCTGATAGTGAAAAAGCGGTTCATCAACTTTTAGACCTTAAACAGCGCCCTTGGGAAAAAGGGTTGATTCTTATTGCTGATAATTATGAGCAATTAAAAGATTACATCGATGATGAACAATTAACGGAAGAACAAAAACAAGCAATGTTTGCGACATGGCCAGGGCCAGTAACATGGGTGATCCCAGCTAAAGCGGCAACACCTAAATGGCTAACTGGGCGGTTCGATACACTTGCCGTGAGAGTCACCGACCATGAACTTGTCAAAAAACTTTGTCGTCATTATGGTAAGCCATTGGTATCTACAAGTGCCAATTTAAGCGGGTTTGAGCCATGCAGAACTACTGAAGAGGTGATTGCTCAGTTTAATGACAGAGTGCCAGTCCTAGATGGTGCTGTAGGCGGCCGCCAAAACCCATCTGAAATTAGGGATGCCAAAACCGGCGAATTGTATCGAAAAGGGTAAAATTAATGGAAATGTTTGCAGTTTTTGGAAATCCGATTCAACACAGTAAATCTCCGTTTATACATAAAATGTTTGCAGAACAAACGGGGATTGCGCTTGAATATGAAAAAATTTTAGCACCAATAGAAAACTTTGAAGAATGTTTGGGTAGTTTTTTTTCACAAGGTGGAAAAGGTGCAAACATTACATTGCCATTTAAGGAACGAGCTTTTTTAGCTGTTACTGAGTTAACTGAGCGGGCTCAGACTTGTGGGGCGGTCAATACAGTGATGAAACTCGATGACAACCGCCTACTGGGTGATAACACTGATGGCATGGGGTTATTGCTAGACCTGCAACGTTTAGAGTTTGTGCATTCAAATAGCCGAGTATTAATCATCGGTGCTGGTGGTGCAACACGAGGTGCGTTACTACCGCTTTTAGAATTTGGTTGTGATATCACACTGACAAATAGAACGTTTTCTAAAGTCGAAACGTTAGTTAATGAATTCTCCTCATTAGGTAAGATCAGTGGAAGAGAGATCGAGCAGATCAACTCGGCAAATTTTGATCTCATCATAAATGCAACATCATCGGGTGTTAGCGGAGAAATTCCTGCAATTAACCCAATAGTTTTTACAAAGAAAGTTGCTTGCTATGACATGTTTTATCAAGCGACATTAACGCCTTTCCTTGCGTTTGCGAGTCAGCATCAGGTGACAAAGATTGCTGATGGGCTTGGAATGTTAGTTGGGCAAGCTGCATTTTCGTTTAAATTGTGGCACGGCGTTCTTCCTGAAATTACACCTGTTTTGTCTGCTTTATATAAGGAATTAAAAGGGTGAATCAATTGATCCAATTCCCTGATAGGGAAGAATGGGATGAATTATCAGAAGTCGTGCGTTTCCCTGTGCTAATTAGCGGTTTATTAGCGGAATGTACCATTTCACAAACTCTTTTATTTCAAAGATATGGAGAACAAGACGCGGCATTAGCACTCTTCCAACAAAATCGGTGGGATATAGAAGAAGAGTTCGAAGCCTTGATAGAACAAGGCTTCGATGATGAAAATGGAATTTACGTATTATCAGAAGATAAATAGTTATTTTTCCATTCAACATAATTATTAGCGGAATAGCGTAAATGAGTGAGTTCAGCATCGGTCAGTTTTCTAATGGCTTTTGCTGGGCTGCCTGTATACAAATAGCCAGATTCTAAACGTTTTCCTTGGGTAACTAGACTGTTCGCACCAATCACAACATCATCTTCTATTATAGCTCCATCAATTACGATTGAACCCATTCCGACTAGTACTCGATTACCAATAGTACAGCCATGAAGCATAACTTTGTGCCCAACCGTGACATCTTCACCAATGATTAGTGGGTTTCCTTGTGGATTGCTGGCGGATTTATGGGTCACATGTAAGACAGAGCCATCTTGAATATTCGTACGAGCGCCAATAGCAATATAGTTAACATCTCCACGTAAAACACAAAGAGGCCAAATACTGACATCTTCGGCTAATCGTACATCGCCAATAACAACTGAAGATGGATCAATAAAGACTCGTGATTCAATTGAAGGGTAGATGTCTAAGTAAGGTCGTAAAGGTTTGTTCATATCAATGCCATAAAAATGAAAAGTAGAGAGTAGCAAGCTACTAATTGTTAGCTCATTACAAGTTAACGTACTAGATAAGTGAATTAAAGTAAGAATTATAGGTGTAAATCCGCTCTTTTTATAACCATAGTGAAGCTAAAAAAAGCAGAATGGCGATTTTATCCCCAAACGGTGTTTTTTTTTGAAAAAAAGGTTGTGTAATTCTGCGACCTCCCTATAATGCGCATCCGTTGTCACGGCAAACCGCTTCGGTGGTGAGGTTAGAAAAAGAAAGCCTTAAGCCAAAC
>NZ_JBSICC010000036.1:0-24466 GCF_058245955.1 Providencia sp. UF-224
AACTATAAAACGCCCAATGAAGTTCATCGGGCGTTTTATGACTGAAAAGTTGTCAACCTATATCAGGACTAGTCAAGGGAGAATAAAACCGTTACTCAGTGATTTGCTCAGAACTGGCCAATTGAAAGTGCTGCTTTTCGGTTGGCAACTCCCGCGGGGTATTGTCATCATTTACTGCCACATAAGTAAAGACAGCATCAGTTGCGCGGTAGCGCTGGCCGACAGGTTCAGTTGCGACCTTTTTCACCCACACTTCAATATTAATCGTAATTGAGCTTTTACCCGTTTTTAAGCAACGTGCGTAGCAACAGACGACATCGCCAACGGCGACAGGTTTTTGAAATTTTATGCCATTTACAGCGACGGTAACAACACGGCCGAGTGCAATTTCTTTTGCAAGAATAGCACCGCCAATATCCATTTGTGACATTAGCCAGCCACCAAAAATATCGCCATTGGCATTTGTGTCCGCTGGCATGGCTAGGGTTCGTAAAACCAATTCACCGTTTGGTAATTGCATATTTAACTCTTATTAAAAAAGGGAATAAAAACGTCTAGTTAGCTTTTATAGCAAATTACTGATACTCAAGTAAACTCTAAGTACTGACTTATTACTCAAGTATCGCCAATAAAACGTATTAAGCCAATAAAATACAATAAATAGAGCAGAACATCGCCGTATAGGGTTTAATTTCGACGGAAAGTTAGAGTTATGCAAAGAAAACGCTAGAAGTGTTTTTTGTATTTAGTCAATTGATTAGATTGCCTATACTTAAACCGTAAATCTTTAATGAATATTTTGGGGAGGGTGTATGAGACTCATTTTGGCAATATTATTACCATGGCTGCAATTTTTTACGATTGGACGTCCGTTTGCAGGAATAATTTGTTTGATTTTACAACTGACGTTAATTGGTTGGTTACCCGCTGCTATCTGGTCTGTATATGCATTATCGCAATACAATACGGATAAAAAAATTGAAAAGGCGTTTGGACAGAGAAGATACTAGGTTAAAAAAAACCTGCTAATCAAATTAAGCAGGTTTTTTATTACCCAGATAAATGATCACTCTTCGTGCTTTTCAACTGCTTCTTTGGTCATATTTTTGAAAATATATACTACGCTTAACACAGTAAAAATCAGTGTTCCCGCAGTGAGCCCAAATACTTTGAAATTCACCCAAATATCTTGAGCCATCCAAAAGGCGACATAAATATTTAAGACTGCACAAAAAACAAAGAAGACTGCCCAAGCGCTGTTAAGCTTGTTCCAATAACTGTCAGCTAATTTAATTTCTTGATTACTTCCTAGCATGCGTTGAATGAGTGGTTTTTCAGTAAACCACTGGCTGAATAATAACGCGATTGCGAATGCACCATAAATAATAGTGACTTTCCATTTAATGAATGCATCACTGTGGAAAATGAGTGTTAAGGCAGCAAACCCCATCACAATAGCACAGGTAATTTTGGCGACTTTTTCGACTTTCTTATAAATAAGATAAGTGGCTAACAACGCGAGCGGTGTCGTTACCATTAAGGCACCACTAGCGTAAAAAATGTCATATCGCTTATATACGATGAAAAAGATAATCAGAGGGATAAAATCAATAAGTTGTTTCATAACAGTGAATACAGCGCCTCAACGTCAAGATAATAGAGTAGTTTAACCGATATTGGCATTAATTGTTAAAAGTTTGCACCTTTTTACCAATAAACATGCCTTGTTACCAATCATATTTGCACAATTTTACTATTATTTGACTTACTTCTAGATAAACTTTATTAGTTCGGCTATAAATAAGGTTTTAGATATTTTAACTTACTAATTTATAGGTGTTTTTCCCCAATGATAAAGGCGAAGCTATTTGTCTGGATGCCAGGTTTAAAAACGCTGTTTAACTACCAGCTTTCAGACTTAGGACCTGATGTGAAAGCTGGGTTGTCAGTTGCGGCAGTGGCGTTACCTGTTGCAATTGCTTATGCCGAATTAATGGGGGTAAACGCCATTGTTGGTTTATATGCCTGTATCCTCCCGATGTTTTTTTACGCCTTATTTGGTACCTCGAAGCAATTAATCATCGGCCCTGATGCGGCAACTTGTGCTGTTATTGCGGCTGCTGTTGCGCCGCTAGCGATGGGGGATGAAAATGTTCGCTGGCAGTTAATCATCGTAATGAGCTTAATGACGGGGATTTGGTGCTTGATTGCAGCACGATTCCGTCTAGGAACCTTTGCGGATTTCCTCTCTCGTCCGATACTCCAGGGCTTGCTAAATGGCGTGGCACTAACCATCGTCGTGAGCCAAATCGGTAAAATTTTTGGTATTACCACATTACCTGCGGGTTTTATCGAACGTCTTATCGCGTTTCCTCAATCGATAATGCAAACGCATATGCCAACCTTATTGGTTGCAGTGGCAACATTGGCAATCACATTGGTTATCAAACGCGTGCGTAGCAAGTGGCCATCATTATTGATAGCAATGGTTCTTGCAACAGTAGCGAGTATTGTTTTTAACCTTGAGCAATATGGTATTAGCATTGTTGGGGATTTAGGGGAAGGGTTGCCTTCTATACCCATGCCTGAGTTTCCTCCGGGATTGCTGCGAGACCTAGTGATCCCCTCAATGAACTTGGCGGTGATTAGCTTTGTGAGCTTTATGATGACGGCACGCAGCTTCGCGAGTAAAAATGGTTACGCCATTGATGCCGATCAGGAACTACGTGCGTTAGGGATAGCCAATATTGCCTCTGCGTTTTCCCAAGGCTTTGCGGTGAGTGCAGCAAGCAGTCGCACTGCGGTTAACGATATGATGGGTGGGAAAACACAACTGGTCTCTATTGTTGCGGCATTAACGATTTTAGCCGTATTGTTATTTTCTATGGATTTATTGGAATATATTCCGATGCCTGCATTGGGAATGGTACTGGTTGTTTCTACTTTCTCATTAATTAGTTTTCGCAGCATTTTATCCATGCGCAAGCGTAATAGAGAAGCCTTTTTCTTATGTGTCTTTACGTTAGTAGCTGTGCTGCTCGTTGGGCTAATTAGTGGTGTAGGTTTAGCGGTATTATTGGGTTTATTGCAGTTTATCCGCGTGATATTTAGGCCGACTGACCAGCAACTTGGTGTGGATGAGCAGGGGATGCTTCATTCAATGACATCAGATAATGATATTCAACCCATCGAAGGCGTATTAATTTACCGTTTTAATTCTCCGCTGACCTACTTTAATGTGAATTACTTTAAAGAGCGGCTGAATAAGCATTTAGATAACCAATTAAAGAGACCTGCTTGGGTTATCGTCGACGCCGCAGTGAGCTTTACCCATAATGATGTAAGTGTATTCTCAACCCTTAATGACATCGTTACGTCTTTGAAAGCAAAAGGTGTTACGTTGGTGTTGGCAGGGCGCCGTACATCAATTAAGCGTTGGCTAGAACAAAACAAAATTACGCGTTCAGATGATGATTTATTAGTTGTGCCCGATATTTATTTTGCAATTCGCTTGATTCAAAGTAAGCAACAAATTCAAATTAAATGTGTTGAAGAGAGAAAAGCCCAAGAAGAGATGAGTGCTTTAGAGCAACAAAGTAATTGTGAAGATATTGATGAACAACTTAATTTGAAATCAGAAAATAATTAAGATATTTCTCAATTGATTGCATCAGGAGAAAGGGAGCTATTTGGCTCCCCTTTTTAAATCGAAATTAAGCGTTTTTATTCACTAACATGTATAAACGATAGAAATAAATTAAGGCGAAAGCGGCAACAATATTATTTAGCAAGAATGAAATGCCGTTGAGGACAATATGGTTCATCTGTAAGCTGCTTAATAACACGCTCACGAGCATTTGTGCTGCCATCCAAATTAAAATCATGGGTAGGGCAACACGCCAGTTTGCATAGGCCATTTTCCAGCTTTTACCCATGGCACTAAACGGATTTGTTTTTTCACTAATCAAGATGGCCGGCGCAAGAGAAAAGCCAATCGCCAGAACAATACCCGGAAGTACCATGATTGTAATACCGAGTTGAATAAGAAGAGAACAAACAACAAGTAACAAAAACATTGAAGGGGCTTTGCCTAACGAAGCACTAAGTGCCTGCGTTGCAGTCATGGACTCACCACGTGACATCCCTGCTATATAAGACAAAACACCGCATATAAGCACTAAGCTTCCCAGTGTGACAGATAAAATTAACCCAAAGGAAACTCGGAGAATACTGCTTTTATCTTGTTCTGAAAGACCTAAGATCCAGTCTTGTAAGCCTGCGTTCCCTGACTCAATCATTTGGTTCTGCGCTTGAGCCAGCACACCAATCATCTGTTCATTTGGGATCATCATTGCGTAAATCACGAGACTCACTGCCGTTGCTAATACAACGATAGTGAAGAGGCCACTCAGTTGATTTTTAAAAAAATTAACGCTGTCACTGATGAGTGAGTTGGCCGAAATGGACATTTAACTGCTCCTATCTACAAACGGGATCAAAATTTTAATGCAATTGTAACCGAGTATTAGGCATAGAGGTAGAGAAAGATAAGAAAATTCGGAAGGTTAACGTGAATACTAAAGAGAAATAGCCTCAAAATAGAAACAAATAAAACTGTAATTCTAATGGAATGTACTTAAATTGCATTTCAAATATATGTTTAGTATATGGAGTAAATATATAAAAATAAGAATCAATATTTTATTTTGTTAGTTATTTTCCAAAAATTGATTTAAATCAAAATTAAAAAAAGAATAGATGGAATAATAAAACTATATTTATTGGATTACCTATAAATTGGTAAAAGATGTGATCTTGATTTGAACATCAATTTATATAATGCGGTATATTTTACTAAAATAAAAACACAGGAATGGGATTGATAATGAAAAAACTCACTGCGCTTGTATTAGCAGCTGCTACTTTAGCTCCAGCTGCTTCTATTGCTCATGAAGCTGGCGATTTTATTTTCCGTACGGGGACTGCTACAGTTCGCCCAAATGCGGGATCTGAAAACGTATTAGGTTTAGGTTCATTTGATGTTAATAATAATACGCAATTAGGTTTAACCTTTGGGTATATGATCACTGATAATATCGGTGTGGAATTATTAGCGGCAACGCCATTTGAACATAAGGTAGGCGTTGGCCCATTAGGTAATATTGCAACCGTTAAACATTTACCACCGACATTAATGGCACAATATTATTTTGGTAGCAAACAAGATAAACTGCGTCCTTATTTAGGCGCAGGTGTTAACTATACCTTCTTCTTTGATGAAAAATTTAACTCAACAGGTAAAGCTAATGGCTTGTCTGACTTAGATTTATCAAGCTCGTGGGGCTTTGCCGCACAAGCAGGTATGGACTATATGCTAACTGATAACTGGATGTTGAACGCATCAGTTTGGTGGATGAATATTGAAACGGATGTTAAGTTTAAAGCGGGTGGTAAACAGGAAAAAATTGACACTCGTTTAGACCCATTTGTATTTATGTTTGGGGCAGGTTATCGCTTCTAATAAGTTTGATAGGATGCAATACAGGTTAATACCTGAATTCTGATGGAATAGAGTGCAGTAGGAAATCCGGGGATATTTATATTCCCGGATTTTTCGTTTTTCATCTTATTAAAAATACACACAAAGCTGTAACAATTAAGCTACATAAATAGATTTTAAATTTAGTGTGAATCCTTCTTATTTAAGGGATTAAATTTATAAAATTTTAAAGAGCGAAATGATAAGTCTATTTAATAAAGTGTGGTAACAGTCACGAAATTAAATAGAAAACCAAATGTGGAGTAAGCAGCATTTGGTTTTAAGTATCAGAGTTTAATTATCGTTTACCAAAACCATTGAACATTTAATCCCGCATTGACGCTATTGGTCTCATATTCATCGGGCTTATACAGTGGGGCGCCTAAAAATAAATCATAACTGAAGATATTCACGTTCCCACGCATACCAATTGCCGTTCCTAGTAGTTGATCATCGGAATAAAGACCAAGTGGGTAGACTCCACCAAATACGCGGCCATAATCAATCGCATAATAAGGATAGAATGAAAAGCCAGGAATATAAAAGTTAAACTCATTCCTCAAATAAAAGCCTTTATCGCCAATAAGCGAAAACTCTTCATCAAAACCACGTACTGTCCACCGATTACCCAACGAAAACTGGTCTTGAATGGTCAACCTATCTTTGGTGTATTGCAAAAAGAATTGCGGGTTATAACTCATCACGAAATCGTCAAAAGGGATTGGGATCATACCCGAAACATCTAGGGTATACACACGAGCCATATGGCTTGCATCACCGTATTTCATGTCCCAACTTTGCTCGGCGCCTAACCAAGGAACATTACGTTGATAATTGAGGGAAGCATCCAAGGTGGCATTATCAATATTTTGTCGATGATTTACGCCAACTTTAAACGTGGTTAAGTTGCGCTCTTGAGATAAGAGTTTAACATCTTCAAGTTTGTATTCTGATTTCCGCTTAATTAACTGAATGGATGCGGTATCTTTGAATGTTTGCCCACGTAGAAAAACATTACTGGCGGTGGCATTGTAATATTTACTGTCACCACGATATTTATAACTGACGATGTCTTTGATGGTTTGTTTATAATCACTTTTACTGGCATAGAGAGAAAAAAGCCAGTAATTGTAGGGGACAGCATAGTAAATTGCAGCATTACTTGTACTGTTTCGTTCCTGGTTTTTCAGGTTTTTTCCCGCGGAGATATACACAGTGTCATTTAGGCTGGTTAGGTTATTACCATAGATGGTGACACCAACTTGGTCTTTACCTGTTTGGCGACTGCCTGAGTTATTGTAATAACCCCCGACGTTAACATGGGGGGATTTTTCCCTTTGGATAGTAATATCGGATGTTGAAAACTCTTTCCCCGGAGATAATTCAATATTTGCTTTAGCGCCAGGAATACGCTCCAAGTTTTCTAAACCTTGTTCGATATCGCGAATATTAAGAATATCGCCTTCTTTTGCGGGCATGATTGCACCCAGTGTAATATAGGTATCGCTATCTTCAGATAACTTTACGTTAGCAACTTTGCCGGGAATAATTTCTAACGTCAAAATACCCTCGCTGATATTTTGTTCGGGAATATTCACTCGAGTGGTGACATAACCTGATTTAATGATGTTATCCTGCAAGCCTTTAGCGAGTGTCTCGACACCTTTAATTCCAATGCAGACACCAACAACTTGGTTTGCATAAGCTTCGAGAGGGCGCATTGATGGTAATTTTGGTTCAGAGACGAGAATAACTTTTTTCATATCAAAACAGTGTTCTTCATCGTCAAACAACAAAATATTATTTGCCCGTTCTTGCTTTTTTCCTAAAACATCTTTGGCCTCTAACTGAGTTTGTTGTTGACGAGATTTGTCTTGGCTAATCTGGTTATTAATTTGCTGATTAACGGCCTGAGAGGGATCGCCTGCAACATAAAACGGAAAAGTGAGCAGAGTACTGGATAAAAAAAGAAAACGAAAATTCATGTTCACCACTTTTATTCATAAATGAAAACTAAAAAATGACATTAATAATATTTTTTAGATAAAAATTTATTATTTATTAAATGAGATTTCTCTTATTTTATCTGTAATTATTGGAGCGACCTTTCATATATATATCCCTATGTTTTTTTGATGAAAATAAGAGTTCCATTAGGCTACTAACATAATAAATTATGCGATGAAACTGGTTCTAATAAAAATTAATTATATTAATTAAGGCTGAAAACTAAATGAAAGTGCTTAGTGTTGATTAATTTAAGATAGCAATGCAATCTTTGGTTTTATAATTAATACTCTGTTATATCAAATGGTTAAGTTAAATCCCGAAATGGAGTAATCAGGTATTTTTACTTATATCTATATCTTTAAAATAATAATGAAAAATTGAGATGATTAGATAAATTTAACTAAAAATAATTTTGATTGAGGGGGGTTAATTAAAGGTGGCTGATTTTTATTTTAAATAGCGTGATTAAGAGTGATAAAAGAGACCAGAAGGTCTCTTTTATTTTGCTAATTAATAAAAGTTTGGAGTGTTAAGAATGATTGTTGAGCCTAAAATCTGTCCATATGGGCTATTGTAAATTACAGGGCTTGTAATTTTAGTTGTGCCTCTTGAACTTAAGCGACCACCATTGTTCTCAATATAGCTTAATGCGTTGATCGTTAAATCTTTACCTGCAGCGATAACACCAGAAGAAGTATTGTCTAAATCACTTACACTTAGTGTTGTTGTGTTATCACTTGTGATTTTACCATAGCGGTTGTTTAACTCATGTCTCAAGTTAATATTGATGTCTCCTTTGTTACCCGCTCTTTCTGATATTTCAGCAGAGATAATACCAGAGAAGTTATTTAAATAGCTGCCTTTAATAGTAACTTCACCATCATGAGCATAAATACCGCCTGTTCTTCCTGCAACGCCAAGTTTGCTTGCATAGCTATTGAACCCACTGGAATAGCTATTATCAAGTAAATATGTATTGATAACCACGTTAGAATCAGCATCAATTAAGCCACGGCTGTTCGATACACTGTTTGCTTTAATATCTAAGTTATTTCCCTTAATGTAACCATATTGGTTATCTAAGGTATTAACATCAAACTTAGATTTACCAGCACCTGAGATTAAAGTACCTTGGTTTTTAATGGTGTTGGCTTTAATGTTTAACGCTTTACCACTATTAATCGAGGAGTCAACAGTGTTTGTCAGTGCATTCGATAAGGTAATATTTGTCTGACCATTTGTGGTCTTGATGAGTGCTTTTTCATTTTTTAATGTCTGGGCATCAATATCAATACGACGTTTGGCGACTATTTCACCATCATAGAAATTGACGACTTGATTGCGAGCATTGATGGCAATATCTCGACCTGAAATTGTAGAGTTACCATTGAAAAGGTCAGATGAATTGATTGTGACATTATTACCAGCTCTAATTCCAAGATTATCTGGGTTATTTACACTCTTTCTCCGATCATTTGAGTCATTTGTAACTTGGCCAGTTGTATTAATCGTGATATCACCGCGATTAGTTTTTATAGATCCCTCGAGGTTATCTAAATTTCTAGCAGTAAGCACAATGTCTTGGTTAGCACTGATGATACCGTTACCATTTTCAATATTTTCTATTGTATTTAGTTTAACACTACCACCAGTTGATTTGATTTGGCCTTCATAATTATATAACTGGTTATGTGTAGTATTAATATTAATATCATCATGACTACTAATTAAGGAGTTGTTGTAAAAATTTGATCCAGAATTAATATTGATTTTGCCATTTGCACTTATCTTCGCATTTTGGTTGTAAACAATACCGCTAGAATTAATATCGACACCGCCAAAACCAGCTGAGATATTTCCGTAATTAGAAACGCCAACACCACTTTCGTTTGAAACTAGGGTGATTTTATCTGCGTACATGCCGCCAAGTGAGGATACGTCAATACCTACACGTGTTTTTTCACCAACACCTTTGACTTTAGAAACGTATTTACCCTGAGCATCAACAAAGTTATTTCCTGCAACAATGTTGATTTCTTTTGCATTAAGTTCACCTCGGATTACCGCTGAACGGGCAATAATATCGGTTGGAGAATCAGATTGTAAGCGGCTGTTGATGATGATTTGGCCTTTTTCAACGTTGTAGCCTACAACCTCATTACCTGAAATAACAGGTTTACCTGTCGTTAAAGTGACTCGTTCCGTATTGATAAAACCACAGTTATTACACGTAATACCGGATGCGTTAGCGACAATAACTTGTGCTTTTGAACCTGCCACTTCTACCATGCCGTTGAGGGTGCTTGCTTTGGTGGAGTTAACTTCATTTAGAATAACTTTGGCAGGTCCATTACCATTGCTGAGGTTAAGGTTACCATTTATTTGGCCACCCAGAGTAGTGTTGGTATTGGTTGTACTGTTATTCAGAATAACGCCTTTTCTATCAACATCAAACTGGCTATAAATGTTATGAGAAACACCTTTATCGGTAGCACCTTTGATATGTACGATGGTAGGGCCATTATTTTGGTTCATAACGCCAGCACCATTAGTATTGACGATCGCTGCCTGAGCGACAGAAGCAGAACCTAAAATAACGCATACACTTAAAAATAGAGGGTTAATCTTCAGTGTTGGATGGCAAATAGATTTATTTCTAATATGTTTCATAAATATCCCTAAAATTGACTATAGATAAAATTAAAAATAGTTAATTAAAATTCCATTAAAGCGTAAGGATTATGCGTTATTATTATTTTTAATAAAATTTAATTGTGCTTAAGTTGATTGGTGGAATTATTAAAGAAATAAAATATGCTCGTGTGGGAAATAATGGTTTTTTGTATCTCGATAAATTCAAATGCCAATTTAATCATGGCGTTATGATTACGCTTAAATGGATATGTACGTGTTATTACTCGGGTAATAGCACGTATATATAGTATTGAAAAATAAAACAACTATGCAGTGTTATTTATGATTGTAAGGTTTACTTGGTAACTTCATTGTTTATATTTATGATATTTATTTTTTTAATGTTAATAGTAAAAACATGAAAAAAATAAAATCAAACTAGATGAATAAATTAACAATTAATCCTAAAATCGTGTATTAACTAATTGAAATTTCATTCGATTAGTTGGATAGCTAAATTTTGAAACATGATGCCCTGGTACGCTATCTAAGCCCGCGAATATAAAAATGTAAACATAATTTATCAGGCTAAGAGATAAATTTAGCAATATCAGTCGATGAAAAATAAACCCCAAACTGGTGTGGTTGGGCGTTTTTATTTAATTAATTTTTTAGGTAAAATGATTTATTACGCTTTCTCATAAAACCATCTTAAATGGAGCT
Organism: Providencia sp. UF-224; assembly: GCF_058245955.1. Lineage (NCBI taxonomy): Bacteria > Pseudomonadati > Pseudomonadota > Gammaproteobacteria > Enterobacterales > Morganellaceae > Providencia > Providencia sp. UF-224. The sequence continues at coordinate 10,907 of NZ_JBSICC010000036.1, forward strand.
ATTTTTAAATAAATAGAAACTGATTAATTGAACCTAAATGATACTGTATCATAGAAAGAAGAGGCCGGAAGGCCTCTTTTACTAATTAGTAATAATTAGGTGTGTTTAAAATAATAGTCGAACCCAAAATCTGTCCATATGGGCTATTGTAAATTACAGGGCTTGTAATTTTAGTTGTTCCATTGGAACTTAAACGGCCATTATTATTATCAACACGAGTAAATGCATCGATGATTAAATCTTTACCTGCATGCACTAAACCTGAATAAGTATTGTTTAACTTATTTACATCTAATTTTACGGTATTTGCACCTTGGATTTTACCATAGCGGTTATCTAAATCATTTCTCAGCTTAATACTGATATCACCTTTAGCACCGCTTCTATCACTCATATTTGCAGTGATAATACCAGAATAGTTATTTAAGCTGTTTGCATTGATGGTTACTGCACCATCTTCAGCGTAAATACCACCTGTTCTACCTGCAACACCGAACTTGCTTGCATAACCATTAAAACCGCTTGCGTAGCTATTATCCAGAGTAGTTGTGTTGATAACAACATTATTATCAGCTGTAATCAAACCACGGTTGTTTGTGACATTTGTTGCTTTAATATCTAAGTTAGTTCCTTTGATGTAGCCGTATTGGTTGACTAAGCTATAAACATCAAATTTAGATTTCCCAGCACGAGAGACTAAAGAACCTTGGTTAGTAACGATATTGGCTTTAATATTTAACGCTTTTCCACTGTCTATTGCCGCATAACCATTGTTTACGAGGTTATGAGATAGCGTGATATTCGTTTGGCCATTGGTGCTTTTGATCAACGAATTGCTGTTTTGCAATGTTTCTGCATCAATATCAATACGGCGTTTTGCTGCAATTTCACTGCTACTATCATTAACAATTGCAGTACGTGCATTAATCGCAATATCACGGCCTGAAATTGTTGAATTACTATTTACTAATTTACCTGCATTAATAGTAACGTTATTGCCTGCTCTGATCCCGCGGTTATCTGCATTAATAACGTTATTACGTAAGTTGTAATAGTTTTCAATGGTGCCTGTTGCACGAATATCAATGTCACCACGGTTAGTTTTGATTGAGCCGTTAGTGTTAAGCAGGTTAGTTGATACGAGATTGATATCTTGTTGTGCATCTACAATACCACTGCGATTATCAATGTTTGAAGCTGTTGTTAGATTAACGCTACCACCATTAGATTTAATTTGACCGCTAACATTACTTAAGATTGCATTATTGGTATTAATATCAATATCGCCATTACTCATAATTGTTGAGTTATTGTATAACCCTGAGTTAGTTTTGATATTAATTTTGCCATTTGCATTCATTTTGGCATTTTGGTTATAAACAAGGCCTTTTGAATCGATATTAATGCCACCAGAGCCTGCAACCATGTTGCCATAGTTGGATACACCAGTACCACTTTCAGTTGAAACTAACGTAATTTTATCAGCATACATGCCGCCTAATGCGGACACATCGATACCAACTCGTGTTGTCGCACCAACACCTTGAACATTAGTGACGTAATTGCCTTTTGCATCAACAAAGTTATTACCCGCAACAATATTGATTTCTTTAGCATTGATGTCGCCACGGATCACCGCAGAACGCGCAATAATGTCAGTTGGGGAATCGGATTGTAAGCGGCTATTAATGATAATTTGGCCTTTTTCAACATTGTAGCCAACCACATCACCACCTGCCACGATAGGCTTACCCGTCGTTAAAGTGGCACGTTCGGTATTAATAAAGCCACAGTTATTACACGTAATACCGGATGCGTTAGCAACGATAACTTGTGCTTTAGTACCAGCCACTTCTACCATACCGTTGAGGGTACTTGCTTTGGTTGAGTTAACTTCATTGAGAATAACTTTAGCAGGGCCATTACCGTTATTTAGATTGAGGTTACCATTGATCTGGCCACCCAGTGTGGTATTCGTATTAGTTGCACTGTTATTCAGAATAACGCCTTTCTGGTCAACATCAAATTGGCTATAGATGTTATGAGAAACACCTTTATCGCTTGCACCTTTGATATGAACAATTGTAGGGCCATTATTTTGGTTCATAACACCAGCACCGTTAGTGTTGACGATCGCAGCTTGTGCGACAGAAACAGAACCTAAAATAACACATACACTTAAAAACAGAGGTTTAATCTTCAGCGTTGGTTGGCTGATAGATTGATGATTTAGATGTTTCATACATTTCCCTAAAATAGACTATAGATAAAATTAAAAATAGCTAATTAAAACTCCATTAAAGCTTAATAATTATGCGTTATTATTATCTGCAATAAAATTTAATTGTACTTAAGTTGATTGAGGGGGATGTTAAAAGAATAAAATTAGCTCATGTATTGCATATTGGTTTTTTATATCGCTTAAGTTTAAAATGGTATAAAAATCAATAAATTAAATATACTCTGAAATGGACAGTTTAGGGGTTATTACTCGGGTGATAACACGTAAATATAATATTAACTAATAAGCCAATCATTTAGAGTTATTTATGTATACTAAGGAAAGGTACTTGATTTAATTATTGATATTGATAATTCTGATATTTTTGAAAACTAATAATAAAAAACACTGTAATAAACCAAAAAATACAGATACGAAATGAAATGACTAATCCGAATATGGTGTATTTTTTTATTAAAGAAAAAACCACCCAATAAAGTAGGGTGGCTTAATCTTTAAATATATTATTTCTGTGTTGCGTTTTTCATTTTTCTGACAAATTCAGTCAAGGCTTTTAGCATGACATCTGGCTGATTAAGATTGTTTTCAATAATTTTAACTACAGCAGAACCTGAAATAGCCCCCGCAGCACCACTTTTAATCGCTTCAGTGACTTGCGCGGGTTCAGAAATACCAAAACCTTGGAGTGCAGGAGCTGCCTGATATTGCTTCAGTTTATCGACCAAGTGGGTTAATGGCATTTGAGCGCGTTGTTCAGTGCCCGTCACGCCAGCTCTTGATAATAAATAAGTATAACCACGACTATGCTCGCCGATTTGTTGCAATAAATCATCGTCACCATTAGGTGGGCAAATGAAAATAGGCGCAATATCATGGGCGAGGGCGGCTTCACGAAAGGGTTTGGATTCGTTCATCGGAACATCTGCAACTAAAACAGAATCAACGCCTGCTTTCTGGCAGCGAATATAAAAGTTTTCAATGCCATTTGTAAATACAAGGTTTGCATACACTAATAAACCAATTGGCATGGTTGGGTGTTTTGCGCGAATACGACTGAGTAATTCAAAGCATATTGTCGGTGTAATTTCGCTTTTAAATGCGCGTAAGTTGGCATTTTGAATTGTTGGGCCATCCGCCAGCGGGTCTGAGAATGGAATACCAATTTCCAGTGCATCAGCGCCACCTTCAATTAAAGCATCAACAATTTTCAGCGATAGTTCGGCATCGGGGTCACCTAAAGTGACAAAGGGAACGAAAGCACCTTGGTTTAGGTTATTTAGACGTTCAAAAAGTTGGTTGTAACGTTCCATTAGATTTCCCCTTTGCTAGCTAAAATATCATGCACAGTAAAAATATCCTTATCACCACGACCTGATAAATTGACAATTAATAATTGCTCTTTATTGGGTTCCTGCTCTGCCATTTTTAACGCATAAGCCAAAGCGTGTGAGGATTCTAATGCAGGAATAATGCCTTCTTTACGAGATAACAGCTTAAATGCATTTAATGCTTCATCATCCGTAATAGAGACATATTCAGCGCGTCCAATACTGTTTAAATGCGCGTGCTGAGGCCCAACAGAAGGGAAATCTAAACCTGCTGAGATTGAATATGATTCTTCTATTTGTCCCTCGCTGGTCTGCATCATTGGCGACTTCATTCCAAAATAGATACCAACGCGACCATGTTTTAACGGCGCGCCATGCTGCCCTGACTCAATCCCTAAGCCCGCAGGTTCAACGCCAATGAGGTCGACATTTTCTTCAGGGATAAAAGAGGCAAACATACCAATTGCATTGGAGCCACCACCAATGCATGCAATGACGGCATCGGGTAAACGGCCTTCTTTTTCAAGAATTTGCTGTTTCGCTTCGTCACCAATCATGCGCTGAAATTCGCGCACGATGGTTGGATAAGGGTGAGGGCCTGCCGCAGTACCCAGTAAATAATGTGCTTTATCATAGCTACCAGACCAGTCTCTCAGTGCTTCGTTACAAGCATCTTTAAGGGTGGCAGAGCCACTGTGGACAGGGATAACCTCTGCGCCCATTAATTTCATTCTAAACACATTGGGAGACTGGCGCTCAACGTCTTTGGCTCCCATATAAATACGACATTTCATATTAAGCAATGCGCAAGCTAACGCTGTGGCAACACCATGCTGTCCCGCACCCGTTTCAGCAATAATCTCTGTTTTACCCATGCGTTTAGCCAGTAACGCTTGGCCCAATACTTGATTGGTTTTGTGTGCGCCACCATGAAGAAGGTCTTCACGCTTTAAATACAACTTTGTTTTGGTGCCTGCTGTGAGGTTTTTGCACAGCGTTAACGCTGTTGGGCGACCTGCATAGTTTTTAAGGAGGTCATGAAATTCTTTGATAAATTCTGCATCGTCTTGTGCGGCAATAAAGGCATCTTCTAATTGATTGAGTGCAGGGATTAAAATCTCTGGCACATATTGCCCACCAAACTCACCGAAATACGGATCTAATTTGCTCATTATTTGTTATCCATCTCATCAGTTAAAACGTAATATATTGGTTTAGTCTTATCATTTCGCTTTATTGGACTGTCGATTCAGCCAGTAACGTTGATAACACTAACTTAATTTTTTGCTCACTCTTAATGCCAGGTTCAATTTCGACACCAGAGTTAAAATCGAGGCCATTGCACAGCAATTTAGCGGCTTGAAGGCAGTTTTGTGGATTTAATCCACCCGCTATCATTAACTTCTGTTTTGTGGTTGTTGGAATAGCGGACCAATCGAAGCTTTTCCCTGTCCCACCTTGGCCGTTATCGAGTAAAAGTACATCGATATCTGGCACTTCGTATTCAGCGGGGTTAGTTTGCGACATATCCAATGCTTTCCATACTTCACAATAACTTGGTAGATTGGCGCGAATTTCCTGAATATATTGCAGGTCTTCATTACCGTGTAATTGCACGGCAAAAAGCGCTAATTTTTCCGCGATATGGGCGACAAAATCGACGGATTGGTTACGGAATACACCAACATATTTTAAAGGCGCAGAATGTACGATACGCTCAGATTGTGACAGTGTCACTTTGCGAGGGGAGGATTCAGCAAAGATTAACCCTCCAAAACAAGCGCCAGCGTCGAAAGCCGTTTTTGCATCTTGTTCGCGAGTCAAACCACACACTTTATGCTCACCGACCAGCAATTTTTGCAATGCTTTTGCGAGGTCATCTTGCTCCATCAACGCGCTACCAATCAAAAAGCCGTTAGCATATTGGCTAAGGGATTGAATATGCTGATGTAAATGAATGCCAGACTCACTGATCACAATCGTTTCTGGTGCTAAACGTGGTGCTAATTCACGAGTTCGATTTAAATCAATAGATAAATCGCGTAAGTCTCGGTTATTAATTCCTACGACTTTAGACTTTAATTTAATAGCACGCTCAAGTTCTTCTTCGTTGCTCACTTCGGTTAAAACACCCATATTGAGTTGATGGGCAACATCCGCTAAAGCCATATATTCTTCATCATTTAATACTGATAACATCAATAAGATAGCATCAGCTTGATAATGGCGAGCAAGGTAAATTTGGTATGGGTCGATAATAAAATCTTTGCATAAAACAGGCTGTTTAACTGTATTACTGACAATGGTCAGGTATTCCATATTCCCCTGAAAATACTTTTCGTCAGTGAGAACGGAAATCGCAGACGCATAAGGCGCATAGGTTTTAGCAATGACTTCAGGGTCAAAATCTTCACGAATTAACCCTTTTGATGGAGATGCCTTTTTACATTCCAAAATAAAGACAGGGCGTTTAGCGCGTAATGCGTCATAAAAGCTACGTTGGCTTGGCTGTAAAGTGGAAAAAAAGCTCTCTAAGGGTTGTTTCGCTTTGCGTTCAACAAGGTAAATAGCTTTATCATCAACAATTTTTTGTAATACTGTCGCTTTCATTTTATTGGTTCCTTGCAGCGAGCGCGGTGACTCGGTCGAATGATTTGCCGCTGCGAATAATCGCGAGAGCATGTTCGCTATTTTGTTTTAAATCTTCATGGCCGTTAATTCGCATTAACATCGCCACATTAGCTGCGACGGCAGCTTCATGAGCGGCTTTACCATGCCCTTGTAACAACTGGGTTAATAGAACACGGTTTTCTTCTGGTGTACCGCCTTCTAAATCACGTAATTGATACGGTGCTAAGCCAAAATCATCCGCAGTTAATTGGTAATGATGCAGTACGCCGTCTTTTAATTCAGCAACTTGGGTTGTGGCATGAAGCGAAACTTCATCCATCCCTCCACTGTGTACCACAGCTGCACGGGTAAAACCAAGCATATCTAAGGTTTCTGCCACCGGTTTGACGAGTGATTCTTGATAAACACCAATTAACGCGATAGGTGGGCGAGCTGGGTTGATTAATGGCCCAAGGACGTTAAATAATGTCCGTGTTTTCAGTTGTGAGCGAACAGGCGCTGCATGGCGAAAACCACTGTGGTATTGCGGTGCGAATAAGAAACATACCCCTAAATCGTCTAAGGTATCACGGGCACTTTGGGCACTTAAATCAAGGGCAATACCAAAGGCGGCTAATAAGTCCGATGACCCAGAGCGACTGGATACACTGCGGTTACCATGCTTAGCGACTTTTATTCCGGCCTCAGCGGCAACAAATGCGCTAGCGGTTGAGATATTAATACTGTTTGCGCCATCACCACCGGTTCCTACGATGTCACTGAACTGATAGTCAGGGCGCGGGAATGGCTGAGCATTTTCTAGGCAGGCAAGGGCAGCACCTGCAATTTCTTGCGGTTGTTCACCGCGCATTTTCATGCTGATAAGCACAGCGGCCAGTTGTGGCTCAGTCAATTCACCTTGAATAATGGCATTAAATAAATACTGACTTTCTTGTTGTGTAAGTGGCTGCGCTTTGAATAATTTATCATAAATGTTTTGCATAATTGGCTCTCTATATCCCGTTAGTGCGAATGAGTAGTGGTGCTTGCATTGGGTGTAGAAAGAGCCCACGCCACGGTATTTTCTAACAACTGTTTACCTAGCGTTGTTAAAATAGATTCAGGGTGAAATTGGAACCCACATACTCTGTCTTGCTCATTTCGCACGGCCATGACCATTCCGTTGGATTGCGCACTGATTGTCAGTGTTTCAGGAATTTGACTACCCACTAAAGAGTGGTAACGTGCCACGGAAATAGGATTTTCGAGATCAGCAAACATCGCTTGCCCATCGTGGGTGGCAAGGGACGCCTTACCATGTAAAATCTCACCTGCGGAAGAAACAACGCCGCCGTACGCTTCAACGATGGCTTGGTGACCTAAGCAAATCCCAATCACAGGAATTTTGCCAATAACCTGTTTTAAAACGTCAGGCATAGAGCCTGCTTCGCTCGGTTTCCCCGGGCCTGGCGATAATACTAAAATCGGCGAGCTCATTTGGTTTAAAACGGATAAAATATGCTCTGAGCTCACGGTATTACGGTAAATAACCACTTGGTGGCCACTTGCGCGTAATTGATCGACCAAGTTGTAAGTGAAAGAATCCACATTATCGAGCAGTAAGATATTCGCCATTAGAATAACTCCTTCACTTGGTGAGCTTGGGCAATTGCACGGATCACTGCGCGTGCTTTATTACGCGTTTCATCAGCTTCTGCTTGAGGTGATGAATCCAGAACGACACCACCGCCTGCCTGCACGGTTGCAATGCCGTTTTCGACATACGCTGAACGGATGACGATACAGGTATCGAAATCGCCTCTGCCATTGAAATAACCCACCGCACCACCATAGGAGCCACGACGCTGTTGTTCATATTGCGCAATTAATTGCATGGCTTTCACTTTTGGTGCTCCCGTTAATGTGCCCATATTCATACAGGCTTGATAAGCATGAAAAACGTCCAAATCGTGGCGCAGCGTCCCGACGACATGGGAAACTAAGTGCATCACAAAGGAATAACGATCGACTTTGGTTAAGTCTGCGACATAGCGGCTACCAGCCTCACAGATGCGCGCGAGGTCATTACGTGCAAGGTCAACCAGCATGATGTGCTCAGCGAGTTCTTTTGCATCGGTACGCATTGACAGTTCAATTCGGCTGTCTAAATCAAGGTCGATATCCCCTTGAGTGTTACGACCGCGAGGGCGAGTACCGGCGATAGGGTAAATTTCTACTTTTCGGTCGCTGGTGGCATATTTCAACGCGCTTTCTGGTGATGCACCAAACAGCGTGAAATCCTGATCTTGCATATAAAACATATAAGGACTTGGGTTTTGCGCCTTTAGTTTTTGATACGCAATCAGTGGATGCGAACATGGCATAGTGAATTTACGCGATGGCACCACTTGGAAGATATCCCCACAATAAATCGCTTCTTTTAAGGAGGTGACAATAGCGCAATATTCTTGGTCATTTTTACTCAAAGTAACTTGGAAGTTAGGCTCACTTTGCAAAGGCAGTGCAGGTAAAAATGGGCGGCAAGACACAATAATTTCATTGTGACGATATTTAACAGAGTCCAGCGTTTGTTCATCTTGGCTGAAAATGCAGCTTTTTATACGCGCCGCTTGGTTTTGATGGTCGATCACTAAATAGTGTTCTGCCACAAAGAAACAGTAATCAGGGCACTGATTGACTGCCTTAACATCAGGGATAGATTCAAAGTTTGCTACAAGGTCATAAGCAAATAATCCGCCCACAAATACCGTTTCTGGTTTAGTGGAGTAGGTTTGCGCTAGGGCCGGCAATGCACGTAACACGTCTAAGCATGATGCTGCTTTTAAGCGGCTATCTTCATCTAAAGCGGCGTTAGGCTGTTCAAAGGTGACAGTCAATAACGTGGTTTCAATAGTGTGGGTGGATATCAACCCAGAAAGCTGTTCTAACAGCAAAGGTAGCAAGGCTTGGCCATTTAAGGTTAATGCTTCAACTTCGACGCGTTGGCCAAAAGCGCGAATACGCAGCGCACTATTAACAATCAATAAACTTTGTAAGTTAGCTTTATTATTGATTTCAGCAGACTCCAGCAACATGGTTGATGGAACGGAATCACATAAGTGATTAAATAGCAGCGTAGGATCTGGCTGATAGTTAATTGGGCTATCCAGATACGTAAAATGTGCTAATGTGGTGTTTTGTTTGTTCATTTTGTTGCCTTAAGCTAATTTTAGACATTAAAAAACCCGCCGTATGAAGGGCGGGTTTGGCACTGAGGCATGGTTTAACTATGCGTGTGCGGCTTCCGCCCAATTTGGGAAGTCACGCCACCAACGATTTGTTAAGTTAATTAAAGCCATAATGTGCCTCACTGGATAAACTGAATAATTTTGGCTGCAAGCCATCTTGCGTACTAGTAAACTGGATCGCCTTGAAAGTGTCAAGTACTTTGTTAATTCTTTAGGAAAAAATAGCTATTTATGGAAATTGGAGACGATATTACCTTGCAACCAGCGTCGACACCGTTACTCACACGCTACGACTTACATAGCCATACGACAGCTTCTGATGGGGATTTAATGCCAGAGGCGTTAATCGAGCGAGCGATTGAAAAAGGCATCAATGTTTTAGCGATCACTGACCATGATACGTGTGAGGGTTTGCTGCAAGCGAGACAATATTTACGCGATAACGAAAAGCCGATTGAGTTAGTTAATGGGGTGGAAATTTCAACATTATGGGAAAACATTGAAATCCATATTGTTGGTTTAAATTTTTCCCCAGAACACCCTGCAATGCGAGCGCTCCTTGCTGAGCAATCGGCTCGGCGCGAAGAACGCGGTATTGAGATGGGGCGGCGCTTACAAAAAGCGGGTATTGAAGACGCGTGGGATAATGCAAAAAACATATCGGGTGGTGGGCAGGTGACACGTGCGCATTTTGCGCAATATATCGTGAAAATTGGCAAAGAAAAAACCATCAACAATGTATTTAAACGCTATTTGTCTAAAGGCAAAACCGGTTATGTGCCTGCAACATGGTGTAGCATTGAAGCTGCCATTGAGGCTATCCATGCCGCAGGTGGTGTGGCCGTTTTAGCTCACCCGTCTAAATACCAACTTTCAAACAAGTGGTTAAAACGGGTCATTGCGTATTTCAAAGAGCATGGTGGCGATGCAATGGAGATTTCCCATTGCCAACAACCTGCTAATGAAAAACAGTATTTAGCCGAGCTAGCAAAAAACGCCGATTTACGAACCTCTGTGGGCTCTGACTTCCATCGTCCTTGTTCTTGGATTGAATTGGGTCGAAATCTTTGGTTACCAAATGACGACCAAGCGGTTTGGACGCTGTGGAATGAGGTAAAAAACAGCTAATTCGTTGATGTATTGGTAGGTCGGTGTAAAATAATAAGAGACAGAGAGTGATTAGCTTAAAACTATCCACTCCATTGAACAAAGAGATAGTGCCATTTTTAGGTGTTTTGCCGGGTGATGCTGTCGATACCAAATTGTTGAGGTATATATGAGCCAGTTTTTTTATGTCCATCCGGATAACCCGCAAGCTCGGTTAATCAGCCAAAGTGTTGAGATCCTAAATAAAGGCGGCGTGGTGGTTTATCCTACAGATTCAGGTTATGCCATTGGTTGTCGTTTAGAAGAAAAAGACGCATTGCAGAGAATTTGCCGTATCCGCCAGTTAGATGCTAACCACAATTTTACGTTAATGTGCCGTGATCTTTCTGAGCTTTCTAACTATGCACACGTGGATAATACGGTATTTCGTTTAATTAAGAATAATACCCCAGGTAATTACACGTTTATCTTAAAAGCCACCAAAGAAGTACCTCGCCGTTTGATGAATGAAAAACGTAAAACAATTGGTTTGCGTGTTCCATCAAACCCAATTGCGCGTGACTTATTGGAAGCCGTCGGTGAGCCACTGATGTCAACGAGTTTGATTATGCCAGGTGATGATTTTACTCAATCTGATCCAGAAGAAATTCGTGATTTATTAGACAAACAAGTGGACTTAGTGATCCACGGTGGTTATATCGGCCAGAAACCAACCACAGTCATTGATTTCACTGATGATACTCCGGTTGTGGCACGTGTTGGCACTGGTGATCCGTCGCCATTTGAATAAAACAGGCCGTTTAGGCATCGAAAGTGCGATAACGTGATAAATGGTAGGGGTTCAGGGGAAACCTGTGTATAATGCGCGGGTTTTCAAATTCATGACTTTTTGCGCTCGTTTTTGTACTAGGCAAAAAGTTATTTGACGCCTGTGAAGGCGACAGTAGAGGGTTACATGAGCGCTAAACCGCAAAATACAGAGAAATTACAAAAAATCCTTGCTCGTTCTGGGCATGGTTCACGTCGTGAAATCGAAACCTTCCTGCAAGCAGGTCGGATCAGCGTAGACGGAAAAATCGCCACTTTGGGCGACCGTGTCGAAGTCAAAGCATCAACTAAAATTCGTTTAGATGGCCGTTTATTGGCAATCAAAGAAGCTGAAAAAGAAATTTGCCGTGTGATGGCGTATTACAAACCTGAAGGTGAGTTGTGTACACGTCACGACCCTGAAGGTCGCCCAACGGTCTTTACACGTTTGCCAAAACTGACAGGGGCAAGATGGATTGCTGTTGGTCGTCTTGATGTGAATACCAGTGGATTGCTGTTATTTACCACTGACGGTGAGTTAGCTAATCGCTTAATGCATCCAAGTCGTGAAGTCGAACGTGAATACGCAGTGCGTGTTTTTGGTGAAATTAACGATGCAAAAATCCGCCAGTTGACCCAAGGTGTTCAACTTGAAGATGGTCCCGCCTCTTTTAAAACCGTCTCATATCGAGGTGGTGAAGGGATGAATCAGTGGTATAACGTCACCTTAACAGAGGGACGTAACCGTGAAGTTCGTCGTTTATGGGAATCCGTAGGTGTGCAAGTTAGCCGTTTGATCCGTGTGCGTTATGGTGATATCGATTTACCAAAAGGCTTACCGCGTGGCGGCTGGACTGAGTTAGGTCTGGAACAAACGAACTACCTGCGTGAATTAGTTGAGTTGCCAGTTGAAACTGAAAGCAAAGTTGCCGTTGAGCGCGATCAACGTAGAATTAAAGCGAATCAAATTCGCCGTGCTGTGAAACGTCACACTCAAGTGGCTTCACGACCTGCATCTAAGCGCCAATCTTCAGGGCCGACTGCTAAGCGTCGTACACGCATCTAATTTATTGCGCTGCTCTTATTAAGAAGCGATGGCATAACACCATCGCTTTTTTTATCCTTAAAAATAATAAGTTAGCTTGTGTATTTAAGCGTAAATTGCTGGCTCAGTTCACAGAATCACAATACCTATCTGTAATAGATAATTAAAATGAGATGTCTATCTCATTTTAATGTAACAAAAAAACTTAACATCAAGCCCTATGTGAGATTTAACTCACATAATTGCTGCAAAACGTACTTATAAACTCCAGAACACTATAAGCAGCAACGTCTATTACTTACACGAATAAATGTGGTTTATCCAAATGAATAAAGAATGGTTTATACGTGGATAAACTCGATAAGGATAAAAGATGAAAAAAATAACACTGACGCTGAGTGCGGTTGCATTAGCTTTAACGTTTACGGCAACATCTCAAGCTAAAATTCCAATGCCAGAAACCGTCAGCCCGGGCGTTACCGTTGTTGAATTAGCACAACAGCAACCTATTCATTGGGTTTCTATTGAACAAATCAAGCAAAGCCTAGAAGGCAAAGCGCCAATGGCCGTAGGTTTTGATATCGACGATACAGTGTTATTCTCTAGCCCAGGCTTCTACCGTGGTAAACTTGAGTTTTCCCCAAATGATTTTAGTTATTTGAAAAATCAGCAGTTTTGGGAAAAAATGAACAATGAGTGGGACAAATTCAGTATGCCAAAACAAGTGGGTATTGATTTAGTCAAAATGCACTTAGACCGCGGTGATACCGTTTATTTCATTACAGGGCGTACGAAGACAAAAACTGAAACGGTCACTAAGTATGTTCAAGAGGGCTTAGCTATCCCTGCGGATAAAATGCAACCGGTTATTTTTGCTGGCGATGAGCCGGGTCAAAATAATAAAGTAAGCTGGATGCGTGATCACAAACTGACTATCTATTATGGTGATGCAGATGCGGATATCGCAGCGGCTCATGAGTTAGGTATTCGCGGTGTTCGTATTTTACGTGCGGCAAATTCATCTTACCAACCGCTGCCAAAAGCAGGGCGTTTTGGTGAAGAAGTCGTGATTAATTCAGAATTTTAATTAAATTTTGTGACTAGTCCTGATATAGGTTGACAACTTTTCAGTCATAAAACGCCCGATGAACTTCATTGGGCGTTTTATAGTTT
>NZ_JBSICC010000037.1:0-23700 GCF_058245955.1 Providencia sp. UF-224
TCTTCGGTGGCGACTACTTACATGATGTTGAAAAAACTGGGCTTAGAGACACGTGTTGACGGGTTTGGGTCGTTACTAAGTGGAAAGTTTTAGCTGAATTATCGTCTCCTTCTGCTACTCTTGAGGGGCTAGATTAAATGCAATGATGCATAGTGCGGATCGAGAGGAACAGATGTCAGATTCAAAGGTTTTTGTTGATAATTACTTGCCTGCCCTATTGGGGCAGGCATGGATGCTAGTTTCATCTGAATTTCATGCAATTGTTGAAAAGAAAGGGCTGTCTGTATTGGAGTGGCGAGTGCTATCAACATTGGCGGGTAATGGCTCGATGGGGATCACTGAACTATCACAAAAAACAGTCAGTAAACAACCGACAATTACGCGTGTTTTACAACGGTTAGAACAACAAGGGCATGTGATCCGCCACAATAATCATAGCGGAAGCGATAAACGAATTACATTAGTGAGTGTCACCTCCAGCGGGATGGCATTAGTCGATGGGCTACTAGTTGAAGCGCAACAACATGAAGAGGCTGTACTTGCCCCATTAGGCCTGCGTAAAAGTAAGATGCTCAAAGAAGTATTACAGGAATTAATTGCACGTCACAGCTTAGAAAGCATTAATGAGAAAGAAACCTCAGAGAAAAAACTAGTTAGTAAAAAACAATTAAGAAATAAAAACATAGCTAAAAATTCAACTGAATAATCAGTTAATGATGATCTAGCGGATTATCTTATCTTAGACTAATGATTTTGGTATTACAGAGATTTTTATTTTTAATTATCAAATTGATATGCAATGTTTATATGAGCAATAGCACTATTAGGATAAACGGTAACGTGATGATAGATAGGTCATTTCTGAATTTTAAATTTTTTGTATCTGTTAATTAATTGCTACTTTACATTGATTCAATTTATCTATTAACTTCACTACTGATAATTAATGATTAGCTAAACATGGAGCAATCAATGTCAGTTGTGACACTTGTACTTGTTTTTTTACTTGCGGTTATTGTGAGTGTGTTTATCTCGCGATTGCTCAAAGATATTATTCCATTACCCCTTATTCAGATAGCATTGGGCGCTGGGCTGTCCCTGTATGGTTTTACGGTTGAATTTGAACCGCATTTGTTCCTATTCTTATTTATTCCACCATTGTTATTCCTTGATGGTTGGCGTATTCCAAAAGAAGCCTTATTCCAAGAAATTAAACCGATTATGTCATTAGCGATAGGCCTCGTGGTGGTTACCGTTATTGGCATGGGGTTCTTTATTCACTGGTTAATTCCTGCGATTTCATTAGCGGTTGCATTTGCACTCGCGGCGATTTTGTCACCGACTGACCCTGTTTCAGTTTCTGCCATGACCGTTAATTCCCCACTTCCATCGCGGATGGCACACATACTGGAAGGTGAGTCGCTGCTTAACGATGCAACGGGTTTAGTTTGCTTTAGCTTTGCTGTAGTGGCTGCGTTAACGGGAACATTTTCCCTCGCTTCAGCGGCAGGCGAATTTGTGTTTGTTGCCTTTGGTGGGATCTTAATTGGTTTATTAGTCGCTTGGGCAATTGGTTGGTTGAACCAGTTCTTGGTTAAGCGTACGGGTGAAGAGCCTGCTATCCAAATTATGATCAGCCTGCTAATGCCATTTACGGCCTATTTGCTCGCAGAACATTTACATGTGTCAGGTATTTTAGCGGCGGTTGTTGCCGGTATTGCTATGCACTATGAGAAAATTGCAGGCCGTATGCAGGCTGCAACACGTATGCAAAGTAAAGCGGTTTGGGATACCGTTCAAACGGCGCTTAATGGGATGATCTTTATTTTACTGGGTGAGCAATTACCAGGTATGTGGATAAATATGCCAGAGGTTGCTGAAGCGGCGGGGGCAAGTCATCCTTGGATGTTATTTGTTTATGTTGCAATCATTACTGTGGCTCTGGCAATCCTGCGTTTTAGTTGGGTTTGGATTTCAATGACCTTAACCGTATTCCACAACCGCCGCCGAGGTAAGGAAGCGGATGTGGTACATATTCGGATGATGGCGATTATGGCGACCGCGGGTGTTCGTGGGGCGATTACATTAGCGGGTATTTTAACACTGCCATTGTTGATGCCAGACGGCTCTTTATTCCCAAATCGTGATGTGGCTATCTTCTTGGCTATGGGCGTTATTCTATGTTCATTATTGATTGCCAGTATTGCATTGCCAATTTTAACAAAAGGCCTTGTCCAAGATTTACCGTATGATAATGACGAAATCCGTGCTCGTTTAGCGCTGAATGAAGCGGCAATGGCTCACCTACGTGAGTTAATGAACCACCCTTCAGAGGACGTGGATGAAATCGCCATGCGTACGGAAGTCGGGGCACAATTGTTAGAAATTTATGGCAGACGACTTGATAATACCGATGAAACTGAATCTGACGTGTATGATTTACATCGAATGATTGAGATGGAACGCCAAATGTCTAACTCTGCATTGAAAGCGAAGCGTGAAGCGTTATACCAAATGCGGAAAAATAAAAACATTAACGAACGGGTTTACCATCGTTTACGTGATGAATTGGATCTAAAAGAAGAAACACTAAATCATCATAAAAATGGTAAGCACTAGTTTATGAAATTAAAGGCCTGAATATGTTCAGGCCTTTTTTATATCAAAATAAATCAGAGAGAAAACTCTATTTGACTAATCATATTAATAGTTGATAGGTTAGTGTTAACTGCATTTAGGAAAGAAATATGTCACAGGTTGTCGCACGTTTAAGCATGATTATTACCATCACTTAGTGGTGGGGATAAATGACAACCAAAACCCGCCAGACAAGGCGGGTTTTTTGTTCTTGTCTGGCCAATAATCAGCAAGGAAATATTGATGAATTTAACTGGAAAGTCACAAACCTCCGATAACGAAGTACGCTTACATTTTCTCTGTGGAAAAATTGCATCAGGGAAGTCAACGCTTGCAAAGCAACTCGCTAAGCAGCCCCGAACCGTTCTATTGAGCGAAGATGAATGGCTTTCGACATTGTACCCCAATGAAATTACTGAGCTAGCACACTATATCGCTAAAAGCACCTTGGTGAAAAAGGTGTTGGAAAAACACATTAAGCAATTGATGGAGGCAGGTAATACGGTTGTGATGGATTTCCCCGCGAATACACCGAATCAGCGACAATGGCTAAGATCACTCGCACAATCATCGTATGTGCCGTACGTTTTTCACGTTTTACAGGTTGACAATGATGAGTGTAAAGCACGCCTTGCCGTGCGTAATTTAACGGGGGAAAACCCTTTTCAAACCTCAGAAGCACAGTTTGATTTAATCACCGCACATTTTTCGTATCCTACGCTTGATGAACAATTAAATTGCCAGTTTTATCCTGAGTAGAGTGTCGTTTCAGCGGCTAATAGTGGGAACAAGCCGCTGAAAAACGGGTCATTTGGGGCGATACATTTTTAAATTTTGTTGTTGCTCAATCCAATAATAATCTGCGGGACCCCCTGCACGTAGCAACGGTTTTTGCCCTGCGCAATCATAAAGCCCATCGGTTAGGGTGGATTCATCAATGTGCACCATAACAACCTCCCCCATGACCATCCATGTATCGAGCAATTGGCCGTCAGCGCGCTTAAGTTGCTGATATTGCGTCACGATACATTCCATAGAAACAGGCGTTTGTGCAATGCGAGGTGGTGCGATTAAGGTTGATGGCAACGTGGAAAGTTGGGTTAACGCAAACTCACTTTCCCCACGTTCAAGGGTTGCACTGCTCATATTGACCTGCTCGCCAAGGCTCAGTGTCGCAAGGTTATAGACAAATTCCCCTGTTTCGATGGCATTGGTGACGGAGTCCTTTTTACCCACGCTGGAAAAGGCCAAAATTGGTGGTGAGTAATTGAAAATATTGAAAAAACTATAAGGAGCCAGATTGGTACGGCCTTGGCTATCACACGTTGAGATCCAACCTATAGGACGTGGGCCGATTAACGACGGAATAGGGTCATGGGGAAGTCCATGACCTTTAGTAGGTTGATAACTATAGAATTTGGTTGTCATTACAAGTTCCTTTTTTGTTTTATCCTAACGGATAATAGAGGCCGACGTAAGGCTAAAAAATGAAAAATGCAATGAACGCATAAAGTTTGCAGTCAATGGATAGTATTTTCGGATATTACTCAGCAATTCGCTGGATAAAACTGGAAGGGCTTTGCCCCAACCACTTTTTAAACATTGTGGAGAATGACCCCACGCTACTGTAACCCAAGTCAAAAGCCACCTCAGTAATCGATTTACCTGCGGAAATATGGGTAATGGCACTGAGCAAGCAAGCTTGTTGTCGCCAATCCGAAAAAGATAACCCCGTTTGTGCCCCAAAAAAACGGCTAAAGGAACGCTCACTTTTGTGTAGCTTCGCTGCCCATTCTTGGGGAAGTGAGGTGATTTGAGGGGCTTTTAAAAACTCACGACACATCTTAGCGAGGTGCTCATCCCGTGGGATCGGCGCATAAAATGGCAAAGGTTCGGCGCGCTCAATCTCGTGCAAGATCAATTGGATCATCACACCATCACGGCCATGAAGATCGTATTCGATCGGCGTATCGACCGCTTCCAGTAATAGTTGTCGAAGTAGTGGCGAAACACGCAGCACTTCGCATTTATTGCCTTTGCGTGGTGCCGCTGCGGGTTCGATATACAAACTGCGCGTACTCACATTTAGCATACGGGTTTCATGGGGGGTATTGCAGGGGATCCACACGCCGCTATCTGGCGGAATAACCCACTCGCCATCGTCAGTGCTCACTTCAATCAAGCCTGTGGCTCCATACAAAAACTGTGCGCGGCGGTGAACGTGGGAGTCCAGTAACACATTCGGTAAGTAGTCAGTTCCGATCGCAAGAACATCACGAGGAACGGCATCAACGGTCTTAAGGGGAATATTTCGCATGGAAATTTCTCTTGGCTGAAATTCAAACATAGTGATTTATTTTTCGAATATAGGCAATTTTTATTGATATAACCACATGTTTTCCATGGTTGGCTGAGATTCCGATCTCTTTGGCTGTTTTTCGAAAGTTGGCAAAACGGAAAATGATTACCCTAGCGCGGAAACCTAATGTATGCCTGAGGTAGAGTTATCATGGAAAATTACAACAGTCAGAATGATGAGCAAGTCGGCCTGATTGAACCTTTAACCCGTCGTCGGTTTATTCAAGGCAGCTCTGCACTCATGGCTGTCCCATTTTTAGCCGCAAATACGGTCGCTTCAACATCAGAAAACCCAGATATCATCCCAACAAAAACCATTAATAATGAGGGTGAACGTGTCGTTTCCACTTGCAGTAGTTTTGACTGCGGGGGGAAATGTGATATTCGAGCACATGTCAAAGAAGGTGTGGTCACACGTATTAGCACTCGGCCTGATGCCGATCTCGATGAAGAGATGCCAATTATGCGTGCGTGTGTGCGTGGCCGTAGCTATCGAAAATTTGTTTACCACCCTAATCGCCTGAAATATCCAATGAAACGTGTGGGTAAACGCGGAGAAGGGCGCTTTGAGCGGATCAGTTGGGAAGAAGCCACTACGCTTATCGCAAGCAACATGCAACGCATCAATGAACAATACGGCCCAGCTTCGCGCTTTGTGAGCTTAAGTACGGGTGTCACCGGGGGGATTTTCTCTGGTGCGAATATGCTACGTCGTTTATTCAATATGACCGGGGGTTTTTTAGAGAATTACCACTCGGTCAGTAACGGCAACACCATGGCGGTGACGCCATATACTTATGGAACTTCCGCGAGTGGTAGCACCTTGGATACATTGGAAGATACCCCGCTGGTGATTTTATGGGGACACAACCCCAATGAAACCATTTTTGGGCATTCCAATCATTATTTCCAAAAAATGAAGAAAAACGGCACAAAATTTATTGTTGTCGACCCTCGCTATTCCGATACGGCGTCGTCGTTAGCTGACCAATGGATCCCAATTTTACCGACGACGGATAACGCTATGATGGATGCAATGATGTATGTGATCATCAGCGAAAATCGCCATGACCAAGCTTTTATCGATAAATATACTGTCGGGTTTGATGAACACCAGATGCCTGAAGGTGTGCCTGAAAACGAGTCACTCGTCGCGTATTTAATGGGTAAAAAAGATGGTGTGGTGAAAACTCCGGAATGGGCAGAACCTATCACCAAAGTCCCTGCAGATACAATTCGCCAGTTAGCACGTGAATATGCCAGTACGAAACCCGCTGCACTAATGCAAGGTTGGGGGCCTCAACGCCATATTTGTGGCGAGCGCTCAGCGCGTGGCGCAACGTTGCTAGCGACTATTACAGGCAATGTGGGTGTGAAAGGCGGCTGGGCTGCGGGTTATGGTGTTGCGGTCACACCTGATCTACGTAAAACCCTCGCGGGACCAAACCTATTTGAAAACCCTGTTAAGGCAAAAATAAACATCACCAATTGGGTACAAGCCTGTGAGGATAAAAACCTTGTTACGCCAAACAATGGCCTGAAAAATGCCGAAAAACTCGATACCGAGATCAAAATGATTTTCTCGTTAGCGGGTAATTACATGACCAACCAAAACCCCGATATTTTACATGCCGCCAAAGTATTGGAGGATGAAAGCAAGGTGGAGTTTATCGTATACAGCGATTTGTATATGACACCGAGTGCGAAATACGCCGACATTTTACTGCCTGAAACCAGTTTTTTAGAGCGCTGGAATGTAGGGGGAACTTGGGGAACGGGCAACTATATTATTTTATCTGAAAAAGTGATTGAGCCTGAATTTGAACGCCGCAGTGATTATGAGTGGTTGTGTGAAGTGGCTGAAAAACTGGGGGTTGGCGAGAAGTTTAGCGAAGGCCGTACAGAAAAACAGTGGATTGAACATCTTGTTAATGATGCCTACCAAAAACGCCCTGAGGATGGTATTCCCACCTTCGATGAGCTATTGGTTAAACGCCGCCATTTATTGAAACACAAGCCGCATACAGGGCATGTGGCCTTCGAAAAAAACATTAATGATATTGAAAACCACCCGTTTGAGACACCGTCAGGGAAGATTGAGATTTTTTCGAAGCGCCTGTATGAGCGTAATGATGTTGATATTCCTGCGTTATCTCATTATGTCCCAGCGATTGAAGGGCCTGAAGACGACTTAACGAAACGTTTCCCATTACAGCTTATCACGTGGAAAGGCCGTAACCGTGCCAACTCAACGCAATTTGCTAACCCATGGTTACAAGAAGTCCAGCGCCAAGAACTGTGGATTAACCCTATTGATGCCAAGCGTCGAAATATTGCCGAAGGTGACTCTGTCAAAGTGAATAATGACCGTGGTGTCACACAAGTGCCTGTGAAAATCACCCAGCGCATCATGCCGGGAGTAGTCGCTCTGCAAGCCGGCGCATGGTGGCAACCTGATGAAAACGGTATTGACCAAGGCGGGTGCGCCAACGTATTAACATCGGCACGTAGCACGGCAATGGCACACGGAAATGCCCATCAAACATTATTGGTGGAGGTAACAAAAGCATGAGCAAATTCCACGTTTACCCCGCAGTGAGTGACAAACAACTCGGGTTTTATATTGATTCGGCGCGCTGTTCTGGCTGTAAAGCGTGTCAGGTGTCCTGTAAAGATAAAAACAACCTCGACGTCGGGCGTAAATACCGCCGCGTGTATGAAGTGACTGGCGGCGAGTTTATCGAAAACGGCACAGGGGGGCTGGTGAATAATGTCTTTGCCTATACGTTATCCATTTCATGCAACCACTGTGCCGACCCAATGTGTGTCAAGAATTGCCCAACCACAGCGATGCATAAGCGCGAAGGGGACGGCATTGTGATGGTTAATACCGACAAATGTGTTGGGTGCGGAACTTGTGCATGGTCTTGCCCGTATGGTGCGCCACAGATGAACCCCGAAACACAGCAAATGTCGAAATGCGATTTTTGTATTGACCTGCAACTTAAAGGTGAGCAACCCGTTTGCGTGGCAACTTGCCCGCTAGGCGCGATTCAGTTTGGTCCAATCGATGAGCTCAGAAAGCGTTATGGTGAATTGGCTGATGTACGGGGGTTACCAGATTCCGCGATCACACACCCTAACCTTGTCATTCATCCGCACCAAGGTTCTGGTCGCCAATCTCAAGACACACAAGGAGAAGCCAAATGAATGAATGGCCATTATTGTTATTCACCTTTTTGATGCAGTTATCTATTGGGTTAAGCATCATGCTAGGAATTTCTGCAAAGAAACTGTCTTCGACGTTTGCGGGGAAAGTTAATCCACAATTTTTCCTGTGGTATCTGTTTGTGGCCTGTGTTTTTGCAGGTGTAGGGTTATTATCATCGATTACCCACTTAGGTGTGCCAATCAATGCGCCTAATTCGTTGTTAAATATCTTTTCTTCTTGGTTAAGCCGAGAAGTGATATTGACGGCCACCTACTTTACATTTTTAGGGCTCACTTTTTTATGGCTTTGGTTTAAAAAAGAATTGTCTTATCTGCTGCTGGGTATGGCGATTATTGCGGGGCTGTGTGATGTGTATGCCATGGCGTCAATCTATCGTTATACCTCAATGTTAACGTGGATGAATGATAATACTTATTTGATGTTTTATGGCACGATGTTAACGGCTGGTGCGGCGGGTTATTATTTATTAATCAGTGTATTACTGCGTTTTAAAGCAGGGAGTTCGGGGATACAAATTCCGACTCGTGGGTTATGGGTATTATGGGCGGTCATTGGTGTTAGCTTATTTATTCGCTTAGTTTATCAACCTGCTTATGAAAGCTACCTTATTCACACCAGTTATAACAACGAGTCGATAACCTTTCCTATTGACTCCATTCACGCTTATCAAGCCATTTGGTCATTGCGTATGACCAGTTGGGTGGTGGGGATGTTAGCTGTGATAGTGCTCGGGTTTGGCATATTCCGCCGCATGCGTACAGCGTCAAGTGAGGTATTAACCTCAAGTGGTCAGGGGTATTTAGTGTTGGGGTGTGGCTGTGCGATTGTGGCTGAATTTATGCTGCGTTATTGCTTTTACTCTATTCATATTTAAGGCAATTGCGATTAATTTTTTAGGAAGTTATCTGTCATTATGATCCATTTTTCACATTATGCAGCGGCCTTTAATATTTTAGGGACTTGTTATCTATTTTCGCCCAATGATGATGCCAGTCACTACGCATTAAGTTTTTTTAAATTGGATGATTTTGCTACCCAGTGGCCTTGCAAAATAAGCCCTCAATTGAGCAATCGAATTACGCAATCTTTAAAGATTGAACGGCAAAAGTTACATGAGCAATGGACTGATTTATTTATTGGCCCTAATACATTACCGGCCCCGCCTTGGGGCTCGGTATACCTCGACCCCGAGGGGGTATTGCAAGGTTCATCGACACAAGCGTTGAGCGCGTTTTTACAGCGTGAGCGGTTAAAAGTACAAACTCGCTACCCTGAACCTTCAGACCATGTTGGTTTAATGTTATTTCAGGCAGCAGTATTAGCGTCAGAGGTCAGAGAAAGTGCATTAAAAGAATTACTGGTTGAACACTTGGAAAGTTGGTTGCCGCAATTTTCTCATCAACTAAATAGAACAACGTCAAATTCGTTTTATACGTCATTAACGGATTTAGCGCTGATAACAGTAAAGTCATGTAGCTAATCGTTTATTGATGATATTTTTCATTCAGTATATTTGATTGTTAAATGGTTAATTAAACGTAATATTTGAATGAGGAAATAGTTAATAATTTATAATTAAATGAAAATTGATTTAGTTATAAGAAATGCAAATTAAAATGATTCCCACTTTAATTTTCTGAGCCATAATACATTTTTACGTCATACTACTTAATGATCGGTATTTAAAGCGAAGGGGGTATAAAGTGGTCAATCTATTTAATCGGCTGTTGTCCCATGAAGATGCGGGAAAATTACTGCTACGTCTTTCTGTGGGCGGTTTGATGTTGTTCCACGGTATGAGCAAATTAATGACAGGTGCCAGCGGTATCAAGGCGCTATTGGCTTCTTATGGCCTACCTGAATTTATCGCTTACGGGACTATTTTAGGTGAAGTCGTTGCCCCTATTTTTATTATTTTAGGGATTTTAACTCGCCCATCAGCATTGTTAGTGGCGTTTACCATGGTGGTTGCATGGTTAATGATTGGTTTAGATAAAACCTTTGTTCTGGATAAAACAGGGGCATGGGCGATTGAAAGTATCGTGTATTTCTTCTTAAGTGCCATTGCGTTGGCATTTATGGGCTCAGGACGGTTCTCAGTGATGCGCAATGCATGCTGGCGATAAATAAATTTTAGTTAAGAGTTTCGACATTGCTTTGAGAAAAGGCCATCAAAATTTTCTGATGGTCTTATTTTTTGTCTAACGCACTGAAAATTAAAGGTAAATGATGCTTTTTAATGATTGGTAATTTAAGCTGTTTTAGCTATAATAGCCAAACGAGCCATTTTATCCTGTAGGTGATGTATGGAAACTATCTCCGCACAAGTTGCTAAAAATCAATTTGGTGATTTATTGATGAAAGTTCAACGTGCACCTGTTGAAATAAGTAAGCATGGGAAACGTGTTGCGGTTGTTATCTCTTCAGATGAATATGACCAGCTAATGCAGTTAAAATTACAGAGCTTAAAAGCTGTTTTGGCTGAATCTATTTCGCAAGCAGAGCGCGGTGAATTTCATAGTATTGATGATGTATTTTCTCCGTTAACTAAGGATGAACTTGATAATAAGGCTTAAGGATGAGCGTTAGGTTTACTCAGAAAGCGAAAGGGCATATTCGCTCAATTAGGCTTTATTCTATGCGTAGATGGGGGGCCAATGTTGCAGAGGCTTATGCTAACTCATTACGAATGACAATGACTGATATACTCGCGAGCCAGCCATCTCTTGGTCGTGATCGCAGTGAAGATTTGTATTTGGGTATTTTCAGCTTTCCTGTTGAAAGCCATATAATTTATTATCGAAAAGCGCCTGAAGGTATTGAGGTGCTAGCAGTATTACATCATACGCAAGACCCCCATTCTCATTTATAAAAATCCGTTCTAGCGATGAGTTAATTTTCATTAGGGCATTAATGTTGCTTTTGGAATAAGACCATCAAAATTTTCTGATGGTCTTATTTTTTGAGTAATAACCTGCTGAACTAGTTATTTTTCAACACAGTTTCGCGGAAAAATAGGTCTAACAAGCTGCTGTCTCGACATGCAGGCTCAGGAAAATCCAAACGCTCAGCGCGTTCAACGGTCTCCATCACTAGCGCATCTATCGCAGGGCGCCTTGCACCATAATGGCTTTCATCTACATTCGACTTTATCACTAAGAGCGCCTCAATTTCTGCCAGCACAGATTTATCGGTAACGGTAGCTGCCACTAATTCTGAAAAAGCCATTGGTGGCATACTTTTATGTATTTCTATCCAACGCAGTGCTAAAACGGCTCTAAGCAGATAAAAATACTTTTTAAGTTTGACTTCTTTACCTTTAAAATCCGTATGTAAGTTCCGTTTACTGATTGATAAGTAATGATATCTAGACTTTAATGGCGAATAAAATTTTTCAGCAAGTTGCTCTAGCTCAGCAAAAAAATCATTGTCTTTAAAGTAGACGATAGGGGAATGTAGCCATTCTATTAATGCAGGGTTTGAATTACGCATTAATTTTAAAGCCTTGGATAATTCCCAGCCAGATATATCCAGCTCATCATCTATCGGTTTCTCTATGACATCCCGCTTGGGGTCTAGCGTTAAGCACCAGTCTAATTTATGAACATAGATAAATCGCACATCATAATCGCTATCGCGGGAGGCAAAGCCCCAACCGCGACTGCCTGATTCACAAGCAAAAAGAACTTTAACGTGATGACTTTCTTCTATTTCTTTGAGCGTATTGCCTATCCGTTCTCTCATTAGCACGGATACACTTCTACTGTTGGTTTCCATGCTCTCTCCTTTTTCTAACCTTTCACACACACCACTTGGCGTAGGGTATGCACGATTTCAACTAATGATGATTGTGCTGCCATTACGGCATCGATGTCTTTGTATGCCATCGGAATTTCATCAATCACATCGCTATCTTTTCGGCACTCAACGTGCGCAGTTGCCATTTTTTGGTCGCTCACAGAGAAACGCTTTTTGGCTTCTGTTCGGCTCATCACACGGCCTGCACCGTGGCTGCAAGAGCAAAAACTTTCTTCATCACCGAGTCCGCGCACAATAAAGCTTTTTGCCCCCATCGACCCTGGAATGATCCCCATTTGGCCTTTTCGAGCAGACACAGCGCCTTTTCGTGTTACCAAAACTTCTTCACCAAAATGTTGCTCTTTTTGCACATAGTTATGGTGGCAATTTACCGCTTCTTGTTGTGTGGTAAACGGTTTTGGAATTTCACGTGAAAGCGCTTCCAGCACTCGGTGCATCATCACTTCGCGGTTATGGCGAGCAAAATCTTGTGCCCAACCCACAGCTTCCATATAGTCATTAAAATGCACGCTGCCTTCTTCAAAGTAGGCTAAGTCCCTATCAGGCAGGTTGGCGATATGTTGCTGCATATCTTTTTGTGCTAATGAAATGAATAGGTTACCTATCGCATTCCCCACACCCCGTGACCCGCTATGCAACATCACCCAAACGCGGTTTTGCTCATCCAAGCACAGCTCAATAAAGTGATTCCCTGTTCCCAACGTTCCTAAGTGGTTGTAATGGTTGGTCCCACGTAGTTTCGGGTATTTATCGCAAATACGTTTAAAATCTTCATCCAAATGTGCCCAGTGGGTATCGACGATATCCGGAGTACGGTGCCATGCGCCTTTATCACGTCCATGTCGATGAGTAGTTCGACCATGGGGTACAGCGGCTTCGATAGCAAAACGGATATTCTGCAAGCTATCTGGCAAATCAGACGCGGTTAGGGAGGTACGTACTGCAATCATCCCACAACCAATATCAACCCCCACCGCGGCAGGGATAATCGCCCCTTTAGTAGGGATCACGCTCCCGATAGTTGACCCTTTCCCCACGTGCACATCTGGCATTACGGCTAAGTGTTTAAAAATAAATGGCATCTTGGCGGTATTTTGCAATTGCGTTACCGCTTTTGGATCAACGGGCACTCCATTGGTCCACATTTTCACAGGTACGCCAGTTTCTTGAATTAATTGATTAAAGTTATTCTTACTCATTGTTATTCCTTAATTTTTACCAATCCGTTTAATACTTGGTCTAATCCACCGTAAACGGAAATTTGGTCGATTCGATGTGCGATGCTTTCTAAGGTTTCAAGCTCTTTTAAGCGCAGCGCGACAGGGTTGTTTTCCATCACTTTGGCGGTATTTAACAGCGAACGGGTGGCAGCCGTTTCTTCGCGGCGGCGGATCACATTAGCTTGTGCTGATTTTTCAGCTTCAACCACTTGGGACAATATTGTGCGCATTTCGCCCGGTAAAATAATGTCTTTCACACCAATGCTATCGACCTCTAAGCCAAACTCCGCAATGCTTTTCACTACTTGAGTTAGCATTAGTTCATCGATTAACTGTTTGTTTTCTAAGAGTTCATCCAGTGTACGGGTGCCCACGATTTCTCTTAATGAAAACTGTAATTCACGGTATAAATGCTCCACTGGCTGGCTCAACTGAGAAAATGCATGTAGCACATCGGCATAGCGCCAGTTAGCCGACAAATTAATGCGCAACGTCACTTTATCTTTGGTTAAGATTTCTTGCCCGCTGACTTCCAGTGACTGTAAACGCGTATCAATGATGTCAATTTCTGGGGTGTGTTCTACACGCCAGTAACCGTGAGTACCCGCTTCAAGTAACCCCGTGATTTCACCGTCAATTTTTAATACGCCAATATGCCAAGCCGGTATTTGAGCCACAAGGCACAGTTCGCTACCTTTGATGCGTTTTTTTGCGGCCAAACGCTGAGTTAACGCTTCTGGTAGCACTAAATGGCCCACTTTTTGTTTTTCGACACGCAGTGTATTGCCTGACTTCCAGTACAGACGGCGTGTGGCTGGGGATAAGATCTCAACCAAGTTGTTGTGTGAATATAAAAAACCAATCTCATCATCAGATAAATCAATATCGACACCATAGGAGGCGACCCAATTTGGGTGATATTGGCGAATTTGCTCAGCAAGTACGGCGTCTATTGGCTTATCAATAGATTGCGAGCAAACATCGATGACTTGAATCTCAGGCTTCTGCTTAACTGACCAAAAACCGTAATTACCCATTTCTAAAAGGCTTTTTATTTCACCATCCACTTTTAGTAGGCCAATTTGCCCCGCAAAGATTTGCGCCATCACACATAAATCACGGCCTTTAACGCCTTTCTTATGCACGACATGTTCGGTTAGCTCGTTTGTCATCGCTAATTGGGTCACGCTATGTTTTTCGATACGTAAATCATCGTTAGTTTTCCAATATAAACGGCGTGTTTGTGGCGCGATAATTTCAACCAAATGGTGATGTAAGTATAAAAAGGCGACTTCATCATCGGATAAATTAATATCAACACAATACGCATTTACCCAATCCATATGGAATTGGCGCAAATGGTTTGCCAGCTTTTCTTCAATTGGTTCATTGTTCAAGGTGAAAAATGAAACCGTCAGTTTATTAAACCAATCTTGTACGCGGTGCTCACCTGCCACTAACAGTTGTTTAAAATCACCATTTTTTGACGTTAGTGCAATCAGTCCTTGAGCGACATTTATTTTTTTCATTATTTTTCCTTTTATTTATGAATCTGGTACTGAAGAAAAAAACGAAGTCATGAGGGGAAAGAAAGAGCGCCAAATCGGCTGTCTAAATTTCTGCTCATCACTCGGTAAGGCTCTCGAGTGCCAGTTTTTAGCTAAACTTCAGCTAGGTTTTATTAACGTTTGGAAGCGTATTTTAAGTTCAGGAGTCGAACCTGATAGCTAGGCTATTACCAAGGTATCTTACCGACGGCGGCATACAGACCATGTAGTGACAACAGCCACCATGTCTGCACCGGTTGAACGCGAAGTTCAGACATTTTCCGGCAGTGGATAAATTTATAATTGCCAGAAGCGTGCCAACTTTTTAAATATGGTGAAAAATATTTTTATCTTAATGAAAAATAACGATTAATTATTTTAGGCTAAAAGTGACTTACAATGAGTGAGAAAATGAATTAGGCTATTTATTATCTTTTTATATCGTATTTTATAAATTTATATAAACCATGAATGAAAAACGCAAGGTTGTGATCGGTGTGCTTGGCACGGTATTGGACAGGCGGGGTAAAAAAGCTAATCGCTGGAGCAAATGGCGCCCAACGGTTGGGTTATGCCAACAGCCGAATATCAATATTGGCCGCTTTGAATTAATTCATCAGGTCAATGACTACTCGATGGCGCATCGCGTCAAAGAGGATATTGAGCAAGCTTCACCGCAAACGGAAGTTGTTCTGCATGAGGTGGATATTGCAGACCCGTGGGATTTCGAGGAGGTGTATACCTCGTTACTGGATTTTTCTGCGAGCTACCCCTTTGATACGGACAACGAAGAGTACCTTGTGCACATCACCAC
Organism: Providencia sp. UF-224; assembly: GCF_058245955.1. Lineage (NCBI taxonomy): Bacteria > Pseudomonadati > Pseudomonadota > Gammaproteobacteria > Enterobacterales > Morganellaceae > Providencia > Providencia sp. UF-224. Next base: position 15,628 of record NZ_JBSICC010000037.1, read on the forward strand.
AGGGACGCACGTGGTGCAGATTTGCTGGTTTTTATTAACCGAAGCGCACTATTTGCCCGCTAAGCTTATTCAGACGTCACCCAGTGAGAAAGGTAGGGAAAAAGACCCTATTGGTATTCACACGGTGATTGACCTCGATTTAAGTCGCTACACCCATATCACCAGCCGTTTCCAGAAAGAGCAACAGCAGCAAGTCTCATTTTTAAAATCAGGCATTGCTACACGCAATAGCGCGTTTAATACCATGATTGAGCAAATTGAACGGGTGGCGTTACGCTCAAAAGCCCCGATTTTACTGAACGGCCCAACAGGGGCAGGTAAATCGTTCTTGGCTCGGCGAATTTATCAGTTACGTGAAAGCCGTCATCAAGTAAAAGGGCGGTTTGTGGAAGTGAACTGTGCCACGTTGCGCGGCGATAATGCCATGTCGACGTTGTTTGGCCATGTGAAAGGGGCATTTACGGGGGCGTTAAACCCCCGAAAAGGGCTGTTAAAAGAAGCGGATGGCGGCATTTTATTTCTTGATGAAATCGCCGAACTTGGCCTTGATGAGCAAGCGATGCTGCTTAAAGCCATCGAAGAAAAACGATTTTTCCCTTATGGTGCGGATGACGAAATTCACAGTGATTTTCAATTGATTGCGGGAACCCATCGCAACTTGGCGCAACAGGTGGAAGAAGGTAAATTTCGTGAGGATTTATTCGCCCGCATCAACATGTGGACATTTGCCTTACCCGGCTTGCGTGATCGCCGTGAAGATATCGAACCAAATATCGATTATGAACTCGTAAAATTTAGCCAAGATGCGCAAAACCAAATCCGTTTTGATAGCGAAGCGCGTAATGTGTATGTGAAATTTGCGTGCTCTGAACAAGCACTCTGGCGCGGTAACTTCCGCGAATTAGGGGCATCGATTAGCCGCATGGCGACCTTTGCGGAAAAAGGGCGAATTACCAAGCCGATAGCGGAAGAGGAAATTGGGCGTTTGCAATCCCAGTGGCAAGTGAAAGCGAGCAATTCATTTCCTAAACACGTGGGTGAAATTGATTTATTCGACCAACAGCAATTAGTTACCGTACTGGATGTATGCCGCCGTTCTTCATCCCTTTCAGAGGCGGGGCGAGCGTTATTTGCAATTTCTCGGCAACAGAAAAAACAACCCAATGATGCGGATAGGTTACGAAAATATTTGGCGAAATTTGGCTTGGATTGGGATGGGGTAAAAAGCGAACTTTATAGGTAAAAGAAAAAGCCCCCGAAGGGGCTTTCTTGAGCTATTTATTTAAGATCTTCGACACAGATAGTAGACAATTCAATATCTTTAATCTTATCTATTGGCCATAGATTAACTTCATTTTTGGATATATTGTAGTATTTATATTCTGAGTCATGGTAAGCCCAAGCCCAGCCCTCAGTGCGATCGAATTCATCGTAGTCCATTAGATAGCCCCATTCATTCATAACCCCATCCCCCGTTTTACGATGAACTGTACGGGACTCAGACATATCTTTCTGTTTAATTACTCTACCAGATGGGATACAAGCATTAACTATGTTTTGTGATTTAACTTTCCCTATATGTGAATACCATTTTTTCAAGGTAAATCGATAATCAACAGTACGTTTATAGCCTGTATGTGGTTTTGGTTCTCCTTTAAATATCGGGATCATTGCGTTGCCACTATCGATTGGTGTTGGTTTGCGTAGCATGGTAACAACCCCCTTATCATCAATAGAAAGCCAATCTATATCAACACTCCAATCGTAATCTGTTGGTTGTCCAATAGGGACAGTAATTTGGAAGCTCGCACCTACAAACCCGGTATTAGGGAACCCATCATTAACAGAAAATGTATGTGGATTTTCTATGGTGATAATTTTTGTTTGACCGTAAGTTACTACTGTAATAGGCGGTATAGAGCCAGTGTAACCAATGGAACTAGGCGCAAGCTTAATGTCTGCTTTCCCTAACGTTGAATTATTAAATGCGCCAGTATATTCACCAAGTGCAGTTTCATTCATCACTGAGTCTATATTTCCCATCGTTGCTGTTAGCTGTGGTTGTTTTCCTGAAATAGGATTCCCACTTGCATCTTTGAGCACTAATTTAACGGCAATATTGGTATTACTTCCCTCATCAAGTTCATGTGAACTCACGGAAAACTCGCTTTTACCTGTCGCAAACACGGGTTTACCACTTTGCACCATGAGGTTAGTTAGCGAACTTGTTTTGTCCCCCACTTTGGCGGTAATCACATAGCTTCCGCTGGTGGATAAAGTGAGCTCCCCTTTAAATTGCATTCCGTGTTGTTGCCACGTTGGTTGGTTAATCGCACCATTTGCATTTTGTAAGCGGATATCCGTTGCTTGTATCAAGACGTTATTTCCATAAATGTCTTTCGCGGTTAATGTAAAGTTGACTTTTCCACCAATGGAGATGGCATTCTTATCAATAGATAATTCAACGCGATTGACCTGCTGTACACCAGTAAATGGTTGAACAGTTATTTTCGTGCCTTTTTCGAGATTATTCACTTTCGCTGTTAACGTATGTTCTGCGGTCTTTTTCAAGTTCACTACTACGGTATATACACCGATTTGTTGACTATCTTCAGCCCAATTTGGCGATGTAAAACTTTCAGATATATGACTATCGGATAGCGAAATATCTGAACTACGAACATTTTTCACGCTATTTCCATGCTGGTCTTTCAACGTTAACGTGAGAGTTACAGGGGTATTTGGCAATACACTGGTTGTCGTTGCTGTAAGCTGTATTGAAGCAACGTTGTCTTTACCTGCAGGTGAATTAACACGCACTGCTTTTGTCTCTGTGGCGTTGTTCACTTTTACGGTAATGGATTGATTACCCACTTGGCTTAAGGCAAGTTCGGTACGATAAACCCCGTTTTTGCCCTCTGTCCATGTAACCACTTGTGCCACTGATCCAGAGGTAAGTGTGATATGGCTTGGTTTGACTTCGACAACGCCATTACCAAATCTATCGGTTAATGTCAGTGTCAGTTTGTTTTTCTCATCAACTTCAGTAGTTGATGGCGTTTGCAAGCTAACTGCTGTGACATTATCAAATCCTTTCAATGGATTAACATGGATTATAGTCGTTTTAGTCTGCCCGTTTACTTTAGCAATTAAAGTGTGAGCCATGACTTTATCAAGCTGAACGCTTGCAACGTAGGTTCCTATCGTTGAAGGGACTTTATTCCATGATACAAGGGGGGTAATTTGTGCATCAGCATTGGTTAAACTAATATCTGAAGTTAATACATCATCCACCTCATTTCCAAAGCTATCTAGAACGCTTAATGTGAGCGTTGTCGTTTCGCCCGCAGATATTGCGTTTTGTGCCGCAGTTAGCGTGATTTGGTTAACGTTAGCGGTGCCTTTCAGCGAATTAACGGTAATTGGGGATGTTGATGCTGACTGATGATTAACAGTTGCAGTCAACATATGGTTCCCAATAAGCGTTAAAGGAAGAGAAGCCTTGTAAACCCCTTCAGACGCCATACGCCACGCGATTCGACTATTATCAATCACTTCAGTGGTGTGGCTATCTTTGAGTGCAATATCCGCACCATTAACGCCAATAACGAGGTTATCGTATTGATCTTTCAAGGTTAGCGTTAATTCTACGTCTTTACCCGCATCTAGTGATGCGATATTGCTGACTAATTGCGCTTTAGCCACCTTCGCTTGACCACTCGGGGCGGTCACCTCGATGGTTTGAATACGACTTGGTTGGTTATTTACCGTGGCTTTAAATTGGTAATTGCCTACCGTATCTAACCGCAGTTTGGTGGTATATAGGCCATCTTGTGGATTTGCCCATGTAACCACGGTGGTTTTTCCATTGTTGGTGAGCTGAATAGCATTTGTATCGACGTCAATAACACTATTATTAACCTTATCCGTTAAGGCTAACGTCAATCGCACGTCGTGACCCGCCTCAATGGTACCTTCATTGGTTTCAAGTGTGGTTTTATGGACATGATTTTCGCCTTTGGCGGGGTTAACGTTTAGCTCCAGTTTATCGCTGAGTATTTTATCTGCCACTACTTGAATTGGCTGATTACGTAGCTTGTTCATCGTGAGTTCTTGAGTGTACAGCCCCCCGCTAAGTTCTTTCCATGCAGAGGCAGACTGTAAATTAGTCAACAATTTTAATGAACTTGCTGCGCTAGTCAGTTTGTTATCGAACTTATCTTTTAACCCAACCGTTAGCGTAACGTTATCACCTGAATTTGCAGTGTTATTTTTCGCGCTGTGAGTAATCAAAATCGTCTCTAATGAACCCCTTAACCCATTTTTATCGTAAGAGGTGATAGGGATCTCTTTCGGTGGGTTAACATCCCAATCGACAGTTTCTGATTGCCCGTTGGCTTCCACCATTATCTGATAGCGGCCTGCTTTAGATGCTGGTAGTTGAGCGATATATTTATTCAATACATTTTTTTCCATAAATATAATGTCTTGCTTTTGCCCATTGACTGTCACGGTGATATCGCCACTACTGACATTTTTAACTGGGTTTTTATATTGGTCAGTTAGGCCAATGGAGAGTGATGATGGCTGCCCTGCATCACTGTTGGCGACAGGTGAAATGGTGATTGTTTTCACGGCATCGTTACCCACAGGTGAATTGACCGTGACACTTGCCGTATCAGTAAACTGACCAATACCTGCTGTCAGATTATGTGTTTTAACATCACTGAGCAGGATATTAGTGCTGTAGAGACCTAAGCCATGGTTATCTTCATCCCAGACAGTGGATATTTTATGGCTACCATCAGTCAGTGTGATCATATTATTATTAAGGTGAATGACTGGATTGTTATCCGCATCAGTCACTTTTAAAGATAACGTGACTTTACTGCCTGCTGTAATGGTGCTTAAGTTTGTTTTTAACTGAACCTTATTGATATGGCTTTGGTTGGTTGATGGCAGTGCGTTAATCAATACATTATGACTTTGTATTTGGTTAACCGTTGCTCTGAGCGAGTGGATCCCTGCGATAGAGACTGCTGTTGATGCAGTATAGATGCCATTCCCTTTTGATATCCAACTTAAACCTGTGAGGTTTTTCTTAATGTGTGCATCATTAATGGTGATATCTTTAGCGGTAATCCCTTCAACACCATTATTCCATTGGTCCATTAATGTTAGAGTCAGCTCTGTTTGACTTCCTACGGTCAGTTGGTTGGTACTGGCTTTGAGCTCAACGGCTTTTACCTGTGTTGGGTCTGTTAGTGCGCTGACACTGATTGTGAATGGTGTATTTGCTCGGTTATTAACTTGACTTACAAAAGCGTTTTTCCCTTGTTTATGTAATGGGATGGTGGTGGTGTAAATACCTGCGCCTTTCTCTAACCACGTCAATTTAGTTACAAGCGAAAGGTTATGCTCTAATTGAATGTCTGTGGTTTGCACCTTTTCAACACCATTGCCATGGCTATCAGTCAGTGTTAATTGCAATTCGACAGAGTCACCCACCTTAAACGTCTTGTTTGTCGCTTTTAATTCCACCTTGTTCACGGCGGATTTACCCTGTGGGGCTTTTACATCGATAGCCTGTGATTGGCTAATGCTGTTGACTGTGACTTTTAAGGTGTCAGCGCCTAACTGACTTAATAATAAGTTAGCGGTATAAGTGCCATCTGCATTGTCTTTCCAAGTTACTGCGCCTGATTGTTGATGAGTAATCGCGATACTGCTACTGTCGACGCCTTTCAGTGGGTTATTAAAGCTATCTTTTAACGCCACCATCAACTGTACAGTGTCACCGGATGTTAACTTGGTGTTTGGGGTTGCCTGAAGAGCAACCTGACTCACCACACCACGTTGGTCTGTTGTACCACCGCCATTTGCGGTTGCGGTTACCGTGTCAGGTTGTGCTACCGTCAGTGTTTTTGCCGTAGATGATTGTTTATTGGCGCTAATCACCACGTCATAAGACCCGCTTTGTTGCCCCGGTAGTTTCCCGCTGTAGCGGCCATCCGCTTGTTGAGTCACTACGATATTTGGCAGTTTTTGCTTATCGATGGTGGCATCAATGTGTTGGATGCCATTAACAGGGTTACCTTGATCATCGTTCAAGACAACGGTAAAGGTACTTTGCGCACCTGCTGCTGCGTTGGCGATATCATGGATATCGATTTTATGGATAGCGTTAATCCCTAACTGTGATTTGACATCAATCGCAATAGTTGGGCTTTGTATCTTATTGGCGGTGATAAATAAGTGGTCTTGCCCCAATTGTGTTAAGACTAAGTTAGCTGTATAGGTGCCATCTTTTTGTGCTGTCCAAGTGACTTGGCCTGCTTGTTTGTGGGTGAGCGATTGTGTTAAATCGATACCCGTCAATGGATTACCAAAGGCATCTTCCAATGTCGCCGTTAGCTTTAACGTGTCGCCAGACTTTAAGTTTTTGGCTGGTGAAACGGCAAGTGCTACACGACTCATCACACCGTGAGAACCTGATTTACCGCCATGATTAACCGCAGTAGGAACTGGAGCATTAACGGTTAAGGTTGATTCTGTGGATTTAACGCCACCCACCGTGACAATGACTTTATGGTCTCCTGATTTTTGGCCAGAAAGTGTGCCGGTATAAGTCCCTTTGTTGACTGTTTCCGTTATCTTAAGTAACTCTTCTGCGCCATTGATAGAGACGACTGCGTTATTATTTACCCCTGTAATGGGTTGGTTATTGGCATCGGAAAGTACCAAGGTAATGGCACTAGTTTCACCTGCTGCGGGTTTTTCGATATTTTTGATATCAACTTTGTGAATTTGAGTCGTACCCGTGGCATTCCCAACATTAATATTAAGTGGAGACGTGGTTATTTGGTTCACTTTCACGGTTAAAGTGTCTTGACCAATCTTTGTGAGTGGCAAAATAGTGGTGTAGTCTCCGTTACGGAGGTCTACCCAATTAACGGAACTCACACTAGGTTGTTGATGCTTTAATTGAAGGCTAGCGCCGCTGATCCCTTCAAGGGGGTTACCAAAAGTATCTTTAAGTGCCACGGTTAATTGTAATGACTGGCCTGATTTTAGGTCGTTAATCGGTGATGAAACCAACGTCACGGTTTTAACGACACCGCGTTGATTTGCTGTGCCACTCCCATCTTTTTCTTTCGCAGTGATGGTTGCTGCGGTTTTAACGTCCCAAGGTTTCGATGCCGTTTTATTGTTAGTTGTCACTTCAACGGTATATTTACCCGTTTTTTGTGCTGGTAACGTTCCGGTATAAGTCCCTTTTTGAGTGAGTGACTCTGTTAAAATAATGGGTGCTGACTGGCTGTTGATATTCGCCGTTATCATCTTGTTAATCGCGGTAACGGGGTGCTGATACTTATCGGTAACCTTCACGGTGATAGTTTGGGGTTCGCCTGCTTCACTCGGAGTGATGGGGTCCAGTTCGACATTAGCAACTTTATTGATATCAGTCGTATTGCCTACTGTAATGGTGATCAATGGTGATTTATGACCATTAATAGACGCCACTAACTCACTAGTACCTGTTTGCATTAACAGCAAAGGTGTTGTGTAAGTGCCATCACCGTTATCTAACCATTTCAGCGAGCTCGCTTTATATCCATCCAAAATGATATTACTAGGGTCGATAGTCATTAACGGATTATTAAATGCATCAATAATGGTTACTGTGATATCCAGCTTATCACCTGATTGCAGATTCGTGATATCACTTGTCGTCATGCTAATGTTATTGATAACGCCGCGTTCACCACGATTACCCGTCCCGCTTGAGTTATTCGGGCTAATTGGCGCTGGTTTTTTCACGTCTAAAGTATCTTGAACGGAGCTTTGGCCATTCACCGTGGCCGTAATTTGATGATTGCCCGCTTGCAGAGCAGGCAGTTCAGCGGTGTAGCTACCATCGGTGTTTGGAGTTACAGGTAGAGAGTGCGTGTTACCATCAATGGTAACCTCGATATTTTGCACATCCTTGACAGGGTTGCCGTTTTTGTCGGTAAGCTCCACTTTGATGGTCGGCTTGTCCCCCGCATTTGGGGTTTTTGTGTTTGGCGTAAC
>NZ_JBSICC010000038.1:0-21481 GCF_058245955.1 Providencia sp. UF-224
TCTTCGGTGGCGACTACTTACATGATGTTGAAAAAACTGGGCTTAGAGACACGTGTTGACGGGTTTGGGTCGTTACTCTCAGGGAAGTACTAAACTAATATTTTATTCATGAGGTACTGAAAATGCTAGGTTCAACCGTTCATATTGATACCTTTACACGTGATAATTTACCACCGCAAACCTTGTGGCCAACGTTTTTATTGGAAGGAAATGAATACCCTGAATATATCAATGCTGCGGTTGAATTAACCGATAAAATGGTTGAACAAGGGTATGGCGATAAACTTGCATTGATTGGTGATAATTATCAATTCACCTATAAAAAACTCACTGAATTAACAAACCAAATCGCCCAAAGCCTGATTGAAGATTATGGTGTCATGCCGGGCAATCGCATTTTGATCCGTTCTGCCAATAGCCCGATGATGGTTGCATGTTGGCTTGCCGCGACCAAAGCGGGTGCAGTTGTTATCAATACCGACCCTATGCTGCGAAGCCTTGAACTCAGTAAAGTCGTGAATAAAGCAGAAGTTTATTTTTCCCTGTGTGAAAAGCGCTTATTGAATGAAATTGAAAATTGCCAAAAAGAGAGTCAATTTCTAAAAACCATTATTCCTTTTGATGGTAGCGCAGAAAATGTCGGTGAATTAAACCAAGCGGCTGAAACAAAATCTGTGAATTTTCAGGCAGTACTTACAGGGCGTGATGACGTTGCTTTATTAGGTTTTACCTCGGGTTCTACGGGGGAACCTAAAGCCACAATGCATTTTCATCGCGATATCTTAGCGATAGCCGATCACTATGCAAAAAATACCCTTAAGATAAACAGCAAAGATATTATCTTGGGGGCATCGCCACTTGCTTTTACTTTCGGGTTAGGGGGCTTAGCCATTTTTCCATTACGTTTTGGTGCAACGTCAATATTAATGGGGCCACTTACACCAATTCAGTTCTTGGAATATATTGAAAAATATAAAGTCACCATTTGCTTTACTGTTCCAACGGCCTACAAAGTGATGATTGATGAAATTAAAGACCCAAATGTATTAGCCTCATTAAGGGTTGCCGTTTCCGCAGGGGAAACATTGCATGGTGTACTTTATGATGCATGGATTAATAAAACGCAGATCCCCATTTTGGACGGCATTGGTTGCACGGAAATGCTGCATATTTTTATTTCCAACAGTATTGATAACCATCGTCGAGCCTCAACAGGGCGGGTATTAGATGGCTATCAAGTTAAAATTGTTGATAATAATATGGATGAAGTGCCATATGGTGAACCAGGCTGGTTAGCTGTAAAAGGGCCAACCGGTTGCCGTTATTTAGCCGATGAAAGACAGAAAAACTATGTTCGACAAGGGTGGAATATTACGGGGGATATTTTCAAACAAGATGAGGATGGTTTTTTCTATTTCTCAGATAGATCAGACGGCATTATTGTAAGCTCGGGGTACAATATTTCTGGAACTGAGTTAGAGTCCGTATTATTGACTCATCCGGCAGTAAAGGAATGTGTCGTTATTGGGGTTCCTGATGAAGCGAGAGGTAAAATTGCCAGTGCATTTATTGTATTAAATGACTGGATAACACCAGAAGATAGCTTAGTTAAAGAGCTACAAGATTATGTGAAGTCTAAAATTGCACCTTATAAATATCCAAGGGCAGTAAAATTTGTCGATGAGTTACCTAAAACTTCAACAGGTAAACTTCAACGCTTTAAATTACTCGAATAAATACCGAAGCCGAAATAATCCTAAATAGATTATTTCGGCTAAACCTTATTTCAAAATAGGATGTTGATGAACAATGTCATTTACTTTTGACTTGGTGCTGGATAATAAACTGCTTAAAATTTCTTTATCTTCCGATTTAATACCAGCCAACAATTCATTAATCCATGCTTGATGCTGAGTTTTCATTTCATAAAATAAGTCTAAGCCTGTTTGCGTTATTTTAATAATGCTAGCGCGGCGATCATCAGGGTCAGGGAGACGAACAATTAGCCCATCTTTCTCAAGACGCGTTGCAAGGCCTGTAATGTTCCCAGCGGTCACGATAATCAACTCAGAAAGTAGACCCATGCGGATACCTTCAGGATTGCGTTCTAATTGCGATAAAATATCAAACCGAGATAATGAGCTATTAAAGTTATTGCGCATGCGTAGCTGTAATTCGGATTCGATAATTTTTACTGTGGATAATAAATATAACCATAGCCTGATATTTTTTTTGTTTTCATCCATCGTTTTTTACTCTCGATAATACGCAGGTTAATTGCAGTGCTTGTTTATTATTTAGTCATCTCGCTATTATGCCAATAAATAACGCCATTGGGAATCTAATATTAAATTAATGACATCACTTATGCCATTAATAAATAAAATAAAGAGCAAAGGTTAAGACGTATTTTATGAAGCGAAAAAGAGCTTGTTAGCAGAATGAAAATATCAAACTGCTAACTCAATAGGAAAGATTAAAAGTAAGCAAGAAATGGCAATAAAATCAACCCAGTAAAATAAATCCCAAGACCAAATGCACCGTGTGATAGCAAACTCATTAAACGGGCTTTGTTCGGATTAGGGGTTTTGCTCGCGGCGATACCTGCTCCCATACAGGGTTGCATAAAGAAATAGGGAGCCACAACCGTGATAATGCCCCAAATTAAAGCAGGCAAAAATGTCGGTGCAAGAAACCAACTTTCGCCACACATAACGATAAAAATAAAAGCAAAAACAACGCCAATAGCATAGTGCACAACCCAGCCCAATGCATTTTCTGCGGGGATTTTTTTACTTTGAGCAACGGAAGGACGGTGTATAAATTGACCATGAGCCATGTGGCCAACCCAGCGACCAACCATTGAAAAATTTAATGTTTGCTGACCGCAAAGCCTAAGAAGTAGTGCCCATAGATCCATGACAATGGTTGAGCCCACGCCAAGTATTATGATTAAAGATAATGTAGATAACGTCATTTTTCCCCTTTAGTGTTAAGTTACACGTCTAATAGGGTGATAGAGATACGTTAATATAGCGAAAACAAAGTAAAGCAAGGGTGCAAAGGTGCTTTCAATTTATTAATAAGAAGATAGGCCAATTGTGCGAAAATTCGTATAACTTAGTCATAATAGGCTTTCTACTAAGTGTCACTACCTTTAGTTGGTGATATTATAACCAGCTAAAGTCAAAAGGATATGAATATGAACTGTGATAAAGAAAAAGGTATTTGCCAAATCGGTGATCTGCCCGCGGATCAACCTCAAGTTTCACCGCTTGAAAGCACATCTGCAACAGTGTCTTTTTACTATATTGGTGACCCCATGTGTTCTTGGTGCTGGGGCGGTTCTGAAACGTTTTCCGAACTCGAAAGGTTGTGTAAGAAACTAAATTTTAATTTTAATATTATTACAGGCGGGCTAAGGGCAGGAGGCGGCGACGAATGGAATGCGAGCTTCCGTCAATTTTTAAGGAATGAGTGGGATCATGTCGCACAGCGAACAGGGCAGCCATTCACCCATAAATTACTTGAGCGAGCACATTTTGAATATGACACTGAACCGGCCTGTAGAGCTGTTAATGCCGCACGTTATTTTTTAAAGCATGAAGAACTTTATCGCTTTTTCAAAGCTATCCAATATAAGTTTTATGTACTCGGTGGAGATCCAAAAGAAATTTTGTTCTATCAGGATTTATGCGAAAAATATTCAATCGCCTTTAGCGAATTTGAAAGAGTCTTTAATGACCCGCAGACAAAATCAGAGACAACTAAACAATTTACACTTTGTCGCCAATGGGGCATCAGGTCATTTCCAACAGTGTGTTTTGAATTTAATGGCCAGTTACATCCCTTCATGAGTGGTTATCTTCCAGCGGAATATGTCGAAAAATTGATTCGAGAGAACGTTATACCGTTAATTAGCGGTAAAACGAATTAACAACAAGTAAATCATCCCAATATTGACTGTTTATTTATCCTTATTTTTTAAATAGGGATTTTTTATTAAAACATAAAAATAAAATTTAAGAATAAGCTTATGTAATTAATTTTTAATTAAACTTAATAAGTAAATACACATAGGTATGTTGATTTATGGCATATTTAAAAATTTGAATATATTTTATTTCCTACATATACTTTGGTTTTTACTCTTATTTAGAGTTTCCATTGTTTATGATATTCCATATTAGGAAAAGAAATGAAAAAAACGACTCTTTTACTCAGTATACTAAGTGGTTCAGCTCTATTAATTACGGGTTGCAGTTCTAACAATGATGCATGGGGCAAGTTTGCTAATATACTTGATGGCGCTATGCCATTTGTTAAAGAATCGGAAGATTGGGAAGCATATAGCATCAAGGCAACACAGCAGGGGGTTGTTTATGCTAAATCAACCACGGCTGACCAGCAATTTGTTAGCAAAAAAATGGATAAAGAATACCCTGACGCGATTAATCGTGTCGCGAGTCCATTTGCCTTTAGCTCAAAATCTAAACAAGAATTAGCAGAGTCTAACCAAGGTTATCAATTTAAATATAATGAAGTGGTAGCCGTAAAAGATAAAAAATCATCTAATATTATCGGTTATTGCGTGAATTATGACTCCGATAGAATTATTAATGGAAAAGTTGCTGAAGTAAAAGATGAAGATAAAATAAGAAAAGATTTTATTTATGTCGCGAAAGACAAACCTGTATCCATTGCGACTGTTAGCGAAGAATTCACCAAGACCATGTGTGGCAACGACTTCTATAAAAAATATAAAAGTTAGCCCTAATTAAAATTAATCGAAAAGATAGGACTAAATTGATTAATCCTATCTTTTACTTCATTAGAATTGGTAAACCAAACCTAAACCTAATACGTTGTCAGTATTAATGCCATAATCACGTGTGAAACCATTTTCATTAAGTAGGTTGATTTTATAATCGATCACCGCTGTCATATTGTTATTAAAGTCATACGCTGCACCAACCGCAATGTATTTCACTAAATCTTTATTACCATTTGTGCCTAAGTTTTTACCTTTAGATTGGTTGTACCCAATGGATGGGGTAAGTCCAAAATCAAAAGAATATAGTGCAACAACTTCTAAGTTTTCTGTTTTATTGGCAACCGATTCATCATCAGAACCAAATCTTGTGGTATTTAAAGCTTGGCCGTACATTGCAGCTAAATAAAATTCATCAAGCTCCAATTTACTGCCAATATTCCAAGCTTCAGCACGTTTACCGGTTGCGCCAGTCGCTATATTGTTTTGGCTCGATGTACGTTTTGAATTTGAATAACCCCCACCAAACGTGACGCCGTAACCTAATTCATAGGCCGCTGAGAATCCATAACCATCACCATTATTATCCAAAACATCATTGCTGGAAGATAAGTTTTGGTCGCCATTTTTGCCTTGATATTGAAGTGCAAAGTTTAACCCTTCAATATAACCAAACCCATTGTTATTACGATAAGTCAGTAGGTTACGGTTACGGCTGGTCATGAACGTATCTTCTTGATCCATCGTATCCGCGCCCCATAAAGGCAGAACATCAGTCCATGCGTTAGTATCATAAATAACACCATAGTTACGACCATAATCAAGGGAACCAAAGTCCCCTAACTTCAGGCCTGCATAGGCTAAGCGGTTTTGGTTATTGTTAGCACTTTCAGACTCATTCGTCGCAGTTTCCCACTCAAAACGGCCAAAACCAATAAGCTGGTCTGTAATTTGTGTATCACCTTTTAAGCCTAAACGGACTCTTGAGTCATCGCCATCTTCACCACTTTTAGACTTGGCAATATGATGACGGACATCAATTTGCCCGTAAACATCCATTTTGTTGCCTTGGTGGTTATAAACTTCAGCACTATAGGCTGTTGTTGACACAACTAATGCCGTGCTAAATACGGCTAATTTATTTAAGTACATTGGAGATAATCCCATAAAATATGTTAATAGAAATACATCATCAATACGCAAATAAGTTACGCAGGGGTATTATCAACCGTAAAAAACACTTTAAGCAAACCTTAATTCGTAAAAAAAAATGACATTCAGATATCAATAGAGCATGAAATGCTACTTTAACCTTAATAATGAGTGTGTTATCAAGATGATAAAATAGGCATATTTAGAGAATTAAAAGCTGTGTGTGCTTGGATATTGTGTTGGAAAGTACAAACTTTAACGGTATGCCTTTAAACATACCGTTTTGAATAGGACTAAACAGTCGGAATAGTTCCACCATCAATCACAAACTCTGTTCCTGTGATTGATGCAGCACGTGATGATGAAACAAAGGCGATTAAATTTGCTACCTCTAAAGGGGTCGCCGGCCTGCCCAGAGGGATCCCACCGAGTGAGTCCATAATTATTTTTTTGCCGCCTGCATAATCTGTTTTTGCATTATCCGCGATACGTTCAATAAATGCGATTGAAGCCTCTGTTTCAATCCATCCCGGTGCAACTTGAACGACTCGAATCCCTTTAGGCGATACTTCTTTTGACAAACTTTTACTGTATACCGTTAATGCGGCTTTTGCAGCGGCATACGCTGTAGTTGATTCAGGGAGTGGAATTGCACGTTGAATCGATGTGACATGCACAATAACACCTTCACCTTGTTCAATCATCGCAGGGAGCAATTGCCTATCTAGTCGAATAGCAGGGAATAGATTTAAGTTTAATTCCTTAACCCACTCTTTATCATGTAGCACTTGGAACCCGCCTGCTGGCGCATTAGAACCACCTAACATATGAACAATAATATCAATTCCGCCAAATAATTTATTGACTTCGTTAGCGACGATGTCACAACCTTCAGCAGTTGAAAGATCAGCTACTACAAATAAAATATCTTTCGGTAAATTATCAGGTTGGTTTCGAGCTGTGGTTAAAACTTTTGCCCCAAGCTCATGAAATAACTTAACGCATGCAGCTCCCGCACCTTTAGTACCCGACGTGATCAAGACGCGTTTATTTTTAAATGAAATAAAATTTTCCATTAATAAATCCTTAGTTTAGTGATGTAGCTTTCATTAACAGTAAATTCGAATGTTAATATAATGGGGGTAGGTGCAAGGGTACTCGTGACTTTAACGCGAGTTTTATTGATATTGTTCTCTGTGCTTATGATGGCAACAAATTCTAACTGGTGTTGATATTGCGCTTTTGTTGTTGTCCACCAAGATTGGATCTCTTCAATCCCGTGGTATTGCTGTCCTTCATCTTCAACACAGGATGTTTCAGTAAAAATATTAGCTAATGCCGCCACATCATTTGTTTTGTCTGTATTAAAATATGTTTGAATTTGCAAAGGTAGTTTCAATTTATCGTCCTGCTTTAATGCTTAGTTGGGTGAGATAAGTAAATGGTATAGATTGACGATTGATGTAACAATCCACATAATGTGGGATGCTTTAATGAAAAAATCGGGATTATGAATAAAGCCAATCTAAACGACCTTCGAGCTGTCATCGCAATTGCAAAACACAAATCCTTCCGTGCTGCTGCAATAGAACTGAATATGTCATCAACGGCATTAAGTCATGCTATCAATAAATTAGAGGAATCAATGGGAGTACGTTTATTTAATCGAACGACCCGCAGTGTTTCTTTGACTGAAGCTGGGCTATTGTTTGTTTCTCAGGTTGGACCCGCACTAAATGATATTCAGGATGCACTAGACGTTGTGTGTTCACAAAGAGAAAGGCCCGCAGGTATCATTCGTATAAATTCGGCTTCATTTGCGGCAACTGAAATCTTTTCCCCTTTAGTGATTCAATTCCTTAAACGTTATCCTGAAATGCAGATTGATTTCGTCACTGACGATAAACTCATTGACATTGCAGCAAAGGGATTTGATTTCGGTATTCGAGCGCATCATCTGATCCCTTCAGATATGATAGCCGTTCCATTGACTCAACAACTTCAAAGCGTCGTTGTCGCAACACCTCAGTACATTGAGCAAAATGGTAAGCCGCGGCTTCCCGTTGACCTTTTGAAGCACAAATGTGTCTGTGTTAGGCTACCTGATGGTTCTATTTTTAAATGGAAATTTGCAAAAAATAATGACGTTACACAAATTGATGTGGTGGGGCAGATTACGGTAGATGAGGTTAATACTGCTAAAATAGCGGTATTAGAAAATATGGGCTTTGCATATTTTATGCAGAAACATGTTGTCGCTGAAATAGAAAATGGGCAACTCATTCCTGTTTTACAAGATTGGTTACCCGCTGGAGAAGGTCTATCCCTCTATTATACTAACCGAAAAAACCCGTCAGCGGGTATAAACGCATTTTTAGCAATGGCTCGGGAAATATACAATAATAGTTAGGAAAACTTCAGCCAATCAATTGATTGAAGTTGTTATTTTCCAAAATTTTGCTCGCTCTCTAAATACCACTCAGAGCTTTGTGTTTTAATGTCAAATACTTGACCTTGATATGGCGTGAGTGGATTCAGGCCCTTATCCCGCATAATCGGTATGCTCTCACTCACTGATTCATTCCATGGATGAAATGCCATAGCATAAGCTCCCCAGTGGACTGGCACAATGCGCTGCGCATTAATATCAAATGCAGCTTGAGCTGTTAAATTGGGGAACATGTGATCATCCGGCCAACGCTTGTCATATTGGCCATTTTCGATAAACGCAATGCTTATATTAGGAAATTTTTTAGCAATCTCTGAGAAATGCGGGCCATAAGCAGTATCTCCGCTGTAATAAATGGTCTCGTTGGGATCTTGAATAATATATCCCCCCCAAAAACTTTTATTGCTGTCTGTCAAACTGCGTCCAGAGTTATGAAGGGCGGGCACTAAGGTGTAGTGGTTTTCATCGACAGTAGCGGTTTGCCACCAATCTAACTCTATGATATTCCTTTCGTTAATATCAAGAGGTTTGAGATATTCACCTAAACCAAGGGGAACAATAAAGCGTGCATTTTGCTGCCCAAGCTTACGCAATGTATCCTCTTCAAAGTGGTCATAATGATTATGTGAGATTAAAACGATATCTGTTTGCGGCCATTCTTCAACCACGGCAGCAGGGGCTTGAAAGCGACGCATATTAATAACGAGTGGTGATACTGAAGCGCCAATAACGGGGTCAACAGCAATAGTTTGTTGATTAACTCGCATTAATAATGCCGAATGACCGAACCATATAAAACGATTTGTGCCATCATCCTTGAGAAATAATGGCCATTCTGGTTTGTGCATTGGAAACTTTATTTTAGGTTTATATTGGCTTTCTCCACCAAGCATTTTAAATAAGCCAGTAGCACCATCACTGATGGTGACACTACGTAATTGTTGAGGATTAACAAATCCTTTTTTGTCCTGATTATAATTAGGGCTTGCAATGTATTGAGGGAAGGTGCGAGAAAAAACTGTGCACCCAAT
Source organism: Providencia sp. UF-224 (assembly GCF_058245955.1). NCBI lineage: Bacteria > Pseudomonadati > Pseudomonadota > Gammaproteobacteria > Enterobacterales > Morganellaceae > Providencia > Providencia sp. UF-224. The sequence goes on from NZ_JBSICC010000038.1 coordinate 9,404, forward strand.
AGCAAGCACAATTAATAAACCAACAATAAATATGAACATAGTTTTATTCTTCAATATCATATGATTAAACTGTATTTCTAAAGCCAAAAAATAGACGTAGCAGTAGCTAGTAAGCGATATTTACGCCTATTTTATTGACCCATAGCATGATTAATTAATAGTTAAATTCAAATAAGAATTTTTTAAATTTATGAGAATTTACGTTAGATATTAGACGGCGCTAATAACGCTTGCGTTGTTTCCCATAATCGCTGAGCATTATTTGCATCCAATGCCCAGCCAGCTACTACGGAAAATTCAGTCATCCTATCACCGCTAGTGTGAGTGATTAGCTCAGCTTCATTACAATCAGCAAAATAACGCCCACCAATATTCTCTAAGGTTGGCAAGGTTGCAACGAGAACTGAGGTTGCGGCCCCTTGCTGTGGGGTTTTCCAAAGATGTTCAGGAACGGGTAACTCACCTGAGTAGCGTTGCAAATTAGATTTAATCGCGCCAGGCATCACCGCATTAGTCAATATATTGTCTTTTGCCCAGCGACGGGTCGCTTCTACAGCAAATAAAATTAAGGCTGTCTTAGATTGACCATAAGCACTCCAAGGATCATAGGGGCGGATATGGTAATGAATATCATCAAATATAACAGGGCTGAAGTGATGTGCGGAAGAACTCACTACAACAACTCGTGCGCCGTTTGCTTTTTTTAGCGCAAGATATAATCCATTAGTTAACAAGAAATGACCAATATAATTAATGGCAAACTGAGCTTCCCAACCTTCTTCAGTCCGTGTTTCTGGCATTGCCATTACGCCTGCATTATTAATCAGAATGTGTAAAGGGTCTGACCATGTTGATGTGAAATCACGAATAGAATCTTTATTTGCTAAATCAAGATAGGCAACATGAATATTTTCATTACCCGTTGATTTTACAATTTCTAATGCAGCTTGTTTTCCTGCATCAATATTTCTAACCGCCAAGGTAACTGATGCACCATTATTTGCCAAAGTTCGAGCTGTTTCAAAGCCAATACCCGAAGCTGCCCCTGTGACAATCGCATTTTTACCCGTTAAATCGATACCATGAATAACTTCGTCTGCGCAGCTATTGAAACCAAACTGTGTTTTAATTCTCATGAGTGAGTTCCTTATTTAAAGGCAAAAAAAGGTCGAGCAAAAGAGATGGCAATATATTTATTGCCAGCCAAATTGCGATTAATTAAAAAATATTAAATATAAGTTCTATGCTGAAATTGCTTTCCACATAATTTCATAGCCGAGTTCTAGTAATGCATCTTTACGATCAGGTTGTTTCTCAATCTGTTCGCTTGTGGCATCTGAGATATTTTGAAAAAGGTTATAAATAAAATCTTTTTCATTTGAAATGAGTAAGTTATCTTGAATCGCCTGAGTAAACATTTGATCAACTAAAACGAGGGTTTCAGGTGTTTTTGATAAGGTATCTGAGGTGAGTAACTCGGAGACTGAAAGTAACCTAAGGACTCGCTTTCCATTCGGATTTTTTAGAGACCATTGGGTATATCCTAACCAAACATGCTTAATTTGAGCATGAATATCTGATTCTCTTGGATAATCAGCAACTAACAAATCTGCCATATCATTTTTTAAAATGAGATAAACCTCATTAAAGAGTTGTTCCTTAGTCGGGAAGTAAGTGAAAAGGGTGCCAACAGCGACTTTAGCTTTTTTTGCAATACTGGCCGTGGTTGCTGATAAACCATTTTCAGCAAGTATGTCTATCGTAGCATCGATCAATGCCAGCTGTTTTTGTGTACTCAGTGGGCGAGCCATAGAGCCTCCAAAGAAAATAGTTAATGACTGACTAATCACTCAATTATATTCTTAGCTGAGATTTGTGCAATAACTTTGTGTATTAATTTTGCGAAAGGGGGCTTGTGTAGTTTATTAAGAATAGAGGAAGTCGTTTTAACCGCATATGGTATTTCATTGTTAAACGCTTTATTTAAAGAGATTTTTTATAAATCTCTTTGTCGGGATTATGTAAAGTGTTCAGCAGCTAATCTTAGCTGTTGTATCATCAAGATAGATTTCTACTCGTTCTTTTCCTTTGCCAATATTCACTCTCTTTAACCGAATGGTACCAATCTCCGCGGTAGATTTGACGTGTGTACCGCCACAAGGGACTTTTGAAAACCCTTCAATTTTCCAGTATCTACGTTCATTAGGTTCATCATCAAACCCTGTTTGAATTTGATGATCTTCAAGTATAATTTCATTGGCCTTTGTTGCTAAGTCAGGAAGGATATTTGTGATACTTTCTGGCCAGAAAAAATCAATTCGAGACTTGTCTTGGCTAATATGCGCACCAATTTTTGTGATGTCTCCGTATGTTTTATAAAACAGTTCAAGCACAAGCTCTGCCGCAAAATGAAGACGCATAAGACGTTGGCGTCGTTCTCCATTAATCAGCACTTCTACCGATTGCCCAACTTCTAGCTGATGGCCTTCTGGTAGTGTATAGGTAATACTTAATGCTGTTTTTTTAGCCGCAATCACAGGGTAACCACCTATAGAGCCTTCATCACTTTCTTGCCCGCCAGAAAAAGCGAAGAAAATTGTTGAATTTAATTCAATGTCATTGCCAACGACATTTTTAACTTGTGTGGTATGTGATGTTGCATAGGGATCTAGCCAAAATGTTTTAATTGTCATCGTATTACTCTTGCTTCTTTGAGGAAAGGGCATTGAACATGATTCAGACCCATGAATACAAATAGGTAACGAAAAACTATGCTAATTCAATGTAATGAATCTCAAGAAAATTGTCTAGAATTTGAACTCAGTATCGCACTAACAACACTACCATTATTTTTGACTGCCTTTCCCCAGAGGCGTTTAGCTACTCTCTTGCAACGAGAGATAAGACATTATCATCTTCATCATTTCTTTTTTTATAACCGGTGACGTCAGTTCATTCCGACGAGAGGCTGAATGGACAATGCCTTCCAAGGCATCTGCAAGAATACGTGCTGCGACTAAGTAGTCAGTTTTAGTATCATTTGACGGCGCTGCCGCTCGGATGATGACTTCATAGCGACGATGATACTCACGCTCAAAAGTTTCATAAAACTCCCTTGGAGCAAGCGGAACTTCATGGATCAGAACGCGATGCAGATTTTGGTTAGTCGAATGAAGTGCAATAAGTCCATCAATTAACTGACCAATATGTTGTTCGAGAGAAACCGTTTCTTCTTGTTCTTTGATATCAGGAAGCACGCGTAGAATTTCATCGAGATGCCGTTTTCGAATAGCTTCAGCAATCGCCAAGTTATTTGGAAAATATTGGTACAGTGATCCAATACTGACGCCTGCGGTACGTGCTACCTCATTAGTTGTAAAATTAGCCCAGCCTTTATGAGCTAAAACGCGAGCACCGGCTTCAACGATAATTTCCACCGTGACCTGCGAACGCAGTTGTTTAGGGGATTTGCGCATCACGCGATGGCCTGTAGGAATGCGAGTAGCCATATACGACCTCTATTATTAATATAAGCAAATGCTCATATTTTGGATTTTACCAGAAAGAGCAAACTTATTCTTATGGAGTGTCCGTCATGTTTACAAGTTCAACCAATAATCGCGAAGTTAAACTCATACGTCATGTACAAGGGGAAATTCACCCCGACGATTTTACCATTATGGAAACACCCATTCCTGCGCCCAAACCTCATGAAGTCATCATTCGCAATCGTTGGTTCCGTGTATCTATATCAACAAGGTTGATGGCACAGGAAGATGCAAAGGCTGCTGAAGGAATTCCATTCCCACCACTTAACCCTGGAGATACTTTGGCGGATGGCGCAATTGGAGAGGTTGTCCAAGCTGGAGCAGCAAGCTGTCTACCTGTTGGTAGCCTTGTCATGCATCCGTTTGGTTGGCGAAAATATGCAGTGGTTCACGAGCAAGATTGCAAGCTTATCGACTGCCGTGAACCTGATCCTGCAGCTTATCTCGGTCATGGCTGGACAGCCTATGCAGCATTGACTCGAGGTGTACAGGTGAAAAAAGGCGATACTGTATTCGTTTCCAGTGGAGCAGGAGCCATAGGCTCGATGGCAGGGCAGATAGCAAGGATCCTTGGTGCGACACGAGTAGTTGGCAGTACGAGTAGTTTCAACAAGGCCAGATGGATGCAAGAAAAATTGAGTTACGATGCCGTCGTCACCCGCGACGGTGGCTCAATGATCGAGCAACTGGCGAAAGCGGCACCTGAAGGTATTGATGTCATCGTAGATATGGTGGGTGGTGAACAGCTATCAGCTGCCATCCAGCTGGCTAATAATGGTGCTCGTGGCGTTCTGCTTGGGGCACTAACCGCTGAGTTGAACGCAGAAAAGGCGTCTTTGCAAGCACCAGTTACCTTGGATAGCTTTCAACTCATTTTCAAAGACATGACATTACGTGGTTTTAGTGCGGATCATTCACCCGATGCATTTGAATTTTGGTTGCAGGATCTGAAGACATGGAAGCGTGAAGGGCGCATTCATCTCCCATCCGTCACCTTCAAGGGAATAGAAAATTCGATTTTTGCCTTGCAGGAAGCCTGTGCTGGTCGCCTTAAAGGTGTGGTCCTCGTTGAGCTATAAAACTGAAGCCATCCATTTTTTTTCACATTGGAGTTAATATGATTAACACATATCATCGCGTAGGAAACGGCCCGCATCCCATCCTCGTACTTCATGGCTGGTTCGGTGATGCACACTCGTTCGAACAAATTGAACCTTGGTTGAATGGAGATGCATTCAGTTATGTGTTCATGGATTATCGCGGATACGGGGGGATGAAAGAAATGCGCGGAGCCTACACCATCGATGAGATTGCCTCCGATGCATTAAAACTTGCTGATGCTCTCGGCTTTTACAATTTTAGCTTGATTGGCCACTCCATGGGAGGGATGGTGATCGAGCGGATTGCAATACTCGCACCTAATCGAGTGCGGGCACTCGTAGCTGTTGCTCCCGTTCCTTGTGGTGGTATTTCGTACGATATTCCAACGCGCCGCTTACTTGAAGATGCGGCAGAACGACTGGACAACCGAAAAACCATTATAGACCGTAGTACTGGTAGTCGATTACCTGCATCTTGGGTCGAATGGAAAGCGGCGTATTCGATATCGCATTCCTCTTTGGAAGCATTTTCTGCATATTTTCATTCGTGGGCTGATACTGATTTCAGCGATGAGATTATTGGTTTACATCCTGTAAAAGTACTCGTGGGTGAGCACGACCCAACATTCAATGCAGAATTAATGACGAGAACTTATCTTCGACGTTATCCCCATGCAACTGTTGATATTATCGAAAATGCTGGTCACTATCCGATGAACGAGACTCCTCTTTCGCTTGTTGGGTCTATTGAATGTTTTCTTAAATATCAATAAGTTATTTCGATATTATCTTTCTTGCTATTTTAGGTTTAAAACAAGATGAAAATAAATGCCCTAATATAGATTTAAAAATAATAGGTTAGGGCATTTGATGGGAAGAAGGTTTGCTTTTGAGATGGATATGGACAAACTTAGCTTTTAGCCCAAGCACCAAATGGATGTGCGGATAGTGTATGGTTGTGAATTTGATTTCTTTGACATCGTAGATGCACTATTTGGCACATTCTTAGATGCGGTATTATGTGGCTGGGTTATTGAGCTCAATACCATTTTATCTTTTAACGCCGTGAATTATGCCATGGGTCATCAGAATCTGAGCCAGCATTATCAATCGAATTATTTTCTATCATATCCAGGTAGAGTAATTCAACTTCAGCTCTTGCCCAAGGCGTTCGACGAAGAAACTTTAAGCTCGATTTAATACTTGGATCTTTATTAAAGCAATTTATTTTTATCGTGCGCCCAAGTTGGCTCCAGCCGTATCTATCAACCAATGCAATAACTTGCATTTCTAGTGTAATGCCATGTAGAGGGTCTTTCGATTTATATTCATTCATACGGTATATCCGAAGCAGAGGCTAGCTTATCATTGGCGCATATAAATAAGCTGAACACGAGACTAAGTCAATAGGGAGCTCACAATACCTGAGTCACTGTAGCCGATTATTAATGCAATATCCTATTTAACTTATGTTGTACGAGAATTCAGTTCATGAGGAAAATCATCCGTATCATGTTGTTTTAAATAAATATTTAAATTGACAACCCTACTGGCAACATAGCTAACTTCATGAACTAAAAGAAAAAAGGTGATATTTACCGACCTTATTGTCATCTGATGGCAACATGCCGGTATTGGTTTTGGCGCTCTGCAGCATACCTTGAGCCGATATTAGCGCATTCACTGATAGGGGGAGGTGGACAGGTGAATGGAAGGGTAGCCGGAAAAGTGTTGCTGCAGTCTCAGTACAAGCATCAATTCGTCACTCCATACGTGTAAGAGATGCTGCGTTTTTTCGTGGAGAAACTCATGCGGCGGATGTACATCTTAACCATTCAGGGATTGCTGCGAAGGACGGACAGATTTTTGCGTATGATGCGAAATCCAGACAGTTTATCCCGGTCATGTCTGGTGGCGGAACGATGATTCAGCGTAATCGAAGAGCTAAGGGCAGGAAACACGCAGGACTGCTAGCTGCCAAAAAATCAAAATAGGCCCTGAAAAGGCTATTTTGTACACTCCAGACTGTATTATTGATTTGTCACTCGATAAACCAATTTCGATAAAGGATTCTCTTACTTAAAAAGTAAATTTTTAAATGACTCTACTGGAGTGGCAAAGAGCCGAGTCATTTTTGCTGAATGTCCCCATACTATCCCTGTAATGCGAGAATCACAAGGGGTCCATATACCGCCTGCATTGGTAATCTCGGTATATCTTGTATTCCACAAGGGTGAGCCACTCATCCCATTTGGAAGAGATAAATTTCCGGTCGTTCCCATTAATGGTGAAGCAAGATTTGTACTCCAGGCACAAGAAATATGTTTTCCTAAAACTGGCACAGGCGCCTCGGTAAAAGCACTTGGATCAAATAGAACTTCACGCAAAAACACGCCCATACCCCGGATTTCGTGTTGTCCGAAACCTGCCTGAGCATCAGCGCCAGGAAATCCGTAAACATAGAGATATTCATCCGCAACAGGGGAGTGGCTATCAGCATAATGTTCTTTTGTCGTGCATTCACCTTTATGGTCCACCAGATTAAAGGTTTCCGATATATCAGCACGAGCAAAATCTAATTCAAAAGGATAAAGAGTAAATTTTCCACCTACAGATATTCCGTATTCACAGCCATAACACGAGTAACCAAGTGTTCCTTGTAATTGCTTAATTGCAACATGCTCACAAGTTGCAAGAAGGGGACTATTGCACACTTCAACTAACCAACCAGTGCCCCAGTGGTCGCCAGGAGGATCTCTATCATCACCCCGTGGTATAAAATTTATAGCCGCAATATATTTTTCAACATATTCACCCATTGCCTCGACAACAAAATCAGGAGGTGGTGCAGACTGTTTAACATTTTCCATAACTACGATTGTTCCCTATCTCAGACATATGTTTCAGCAAAATTATTATAATTAAAACACAATTGCAATACTATGTTACACCTGAAACCTGACATCATTCCTGTTATCCAGCTCATGCAGCACATCGATAGTCTGAAGGTGAATAAAATTTCGTCACTGCGCCATGTCCGCGTAGTCACTTGCGACATGATAACGCTGGAAGCGTTCGCAGAAGTCTGGGACGATAAATATCCGCAAGGCCATCTACACAACAAACGCTATCGAATCGCTGAACAGCGTGATCTGGGCTGCTATCACGAAACGCAAAGTGTTCCCGACAGATGACTCGGTACGGAAGGTTATTTATCTGGCGATAAAGGATGCCTCGAAAAAATGGAGTATGCCGATCCAGAACTGGCGGCTGGCGATGAGTCGTTTTATTATCGAGTTCGCTGAACGCCTGGACGACCACTTTTAACGAATGGGCAGTTACACAGAATTACTGACAGGCTCTCCTTTTTGTTTATGGTGCAACGAACAATTCGACAGAACTGACCTGCTCACCTTTGCTCCAAAGTTGCTTAGCTCTACATTATTGACCTACTTTCGATAATAGTAAACTATGTACATAGGTTACTATTATGTGTTAAGCCGATAGTGTTTGCATTTCATGAGCTGCTTATCCAATCACTGAGTTTTAGTTGACCACTACAATGGACCGGTCATGTCGAGTTGTTAAATATGGCTGTTTGCGATAAGATTTAAATACTCTTTAGCGTTGGACGGTTACGTCTAGTCGGGTGATTAGCCAGACTCTAACTTATTGAACGTATTAAGGGTTGCGAAAGTGTCGCAACCCGAGATCGTTCCTCTCTCGGGTTGCGACACTTTCGCTTCCTCTAGTAAAGAGTGAAGCCCGGCGCAAACGCGCCGGGCCATTTTCAGGTACTGTTATGTCTGTTATTCATGGATTAGCTTCGGTTTTACGTCAAAGTGACTCTGATATCAGCACCTTTCTTGTGACCGCCCCGAGAAAGTACAAAGTTTACAAAATCCCTAAGCGTACGACGGGATTTAGAGTCATTGCCCAGCCTGCCAAAGGGCTAAAAGATATCCAACGAGCTTTTGTTCAGCTCTATAGCTTCCCTGTTCATGATGCTTCAATGGCCTATATGAAAGGGAAGGGAATTCGTGATAATGCTGCAGCACATGCTGGCAACCAGTATCTCCTAAAGGCGGATCTGGAGGATTTTTTTAACTCAATTACACCGGCAATTTTTTGGCGGTGCATTGAAATGTCATCTGTGCAGACACCTCAATTTGAACCTCTGGATAAGATTTTTATTGAAAAGATCCTTTTCTGGCAACCGATAAAGCGTCGCAAAACCAAATTGATATTGAGTGTTGGTGCGCCTTCTTCACCAGTCATATCCAATTTTTGTATGTATGAGTTCGATAATCGAATTCATGCGGCTTGCAAGAAGGTGGAGATAACATACACACGCTATGCAGACGACCTCACGTTCTCGTCTAATATCCCTGATGTACTGAAAGCAGTTCCTTCAACACTTGAGGCGTTACTGAAGAATTTATTCGGAAGCGCGCTCAGACTTAATCACAGCAAAACGGTTTTCTCATCAAAAGCACATAACCGGCATGTGACTGGTGTAACAATAAATAATGAAGAGACACTGTCACTAGGACGCGATAGAAAAAGATTTATCAAGCATCTGATTAACCAGTATAAGTATGGACTCCTTGATAATGAGGATAAAGCTTATCTGACAGGGCTGTTAGCATTTGCCAACCATATTGAGCCCGGGTTCATCACACGGATGAACGAAAAATACTCATTAGAACTCATGGAGCGCCTGAGAGGACAGAGATGACCAAACAATATGAAAGAAAAGCAAAGGGTGGAAATTTATTGTCAGCATTTGAACTTTACCAACGTAATACTGATGAAGTGCCTAGTCTGGGTGAAATATTGGTGGATGAGTGGTTCGAAATCTGCAGGGATTACATTCAGGATGGACATGTTGATGAGTCAGGAATATTTCGTCCAGATAATGCGTTCTATCTTCGCCGACTGACGTTAAAGGACTTTCGCCGTTTCTCTCTTCTGGAAATCAAACTCGAAGAAGATCTGACAGTCATTATTGGCAACAATGGTAAAGGGAAGACAAGCATCTTATATGCGATTGCAAAAACGCTGAGTTGGTTCGTCGCGAACATCCTGAAGGAAGGCGGTAGTGGACAAAGGTTAAGCGAACTGACTGACATAAAAAATGACGCTGAAGACAGGTATTCAGATGTCAGTAGCACTTTCTTCTTTGGCAAAGGACTTAAGAGTGTGCCGATTAGATTGTCACGCTCAGCCCTTGGTACAGCAGAAAGGCGGGACAGCGAGGTTAAGCCTGCCAGAGATTTAGCTGATATATGGCGAGTCATCAATGAGGTGAAGACGATCAACTTGCCGACGTTTGCTCTTTACAACGTTGAGCGATCACAACCCTTTAACCGCAACACAAAAGATAATACCGGACGCAGAGAAGAGCGCTTTGATGCCTATAGTCAAGCGCTCGGTGGCGCTGGTCGTTTCGATCATTTCGTTGAGTGGTACGTTTACCTGCATAAGCGTACTGTATCAGATATCTCAAGTTCAATTAAAGAACTTGAACAACAGGTTAATGACTTACAGCGCTCCGTTGATGACGGTATGGTTTCGGTAAAATCACTTCTGGAACAGATGAAGATAAAGCTTAGTGAAGCTACAGAAAGAAATGATGCTGCGGTTTCCTCGAAAATGTTAACTGAGTCTGTTCAAAAAAGTATTGTTGAGAAAGCAATCTGCTCGGTTGTCCCTAGTATCAGCAATATATGGGTTGAAATGATGACGGGTTCTGATTTAGTCAAAGTTACCAATGATGGGCATGATGTCACTATTGACCAATTGTCTGACGGGCAGCGAGTATTTCTGTCGTTAGTGGCCGATCTTGCGCGAAGAATGGTTATGCTGAATCCCCTACTGGAAAATCCATTAGAGGGACGTGGAATTGTTTTAATTGATGAAATAGAACTTCACCTTCATCCTAAGTGGCAACAGGAAGTTATCCTGAACCTGCGCAGTGCATTCCCTAACATTCAATTTATTATTACAACACACAGTCCCATTGTTCTTTCTACTATTGAGAAACGCTGTATTCGTGAGTTTGATCCCAATAATGATAGCGACCAATCATACCTTGATTCTCCCGATATGCAAACAAAGGGAAGTGAGAATGCTCAAATTCTTGAGCAGGTAATGAACGTACATCCTACACCGCCTGGTATTGCGGAATCTCATTGGTTAGGTAAATTTGAGCTATTGCTTTTAGATAATTCGGGAGAACTTGATAACCAGTCTCAGGTGCTTTACGACCAAATAAAGGAGCACTTTGGTATCGATAGTGCTGAGTTGAAGAAAGCAGACAGCCTTATTCGCATTAATAAGATGAAGAATAAAATAAACAAGATAAGGGCCGAGAAGGGAAAATAGGAATGAAAGAGTTAGCTCGCCTAGAAAAACCGGAGATTCTGGATCAGTATACTGCCGGTCAAAATGACTGGATGGAGATTGATCAGTCTACGGTATGGCCGAAATTAACTGAAATGCAGGGTGGATTTTGTGCCTATTGTGAGTGCCGGTTGAATAGATGTCATATTGAGCATTTTAGGCCAAGGGGAAAGTTTCCTGCTCTGACGTTTATCTGGAATAATCTGTTTGGTTCTTGTGGTGACTCCAAAAAAAGTGGCGGGTGGTCACGTTGTGGTATATATAAGGATAATGGTGCTGGCGCCTACAATGCTGATGACCTAATAAAACCTGATGAAGAAAACCCTGAAGACTATCTTCTATTTCTCACTACCGGAGAGGTTGTACCGGCTATCGGAGTCACGGGGAGAGCGCTTAAAAAAGCGCAAGAAACTATCCGTGTTTTTAACCTGAACGGTGACATAAAGTTGCTTGGTAGTCGCAGAACTGCAGTGCAAGCAATCATGCCTAATGTCGAATATTTGTATTCTCTATTCGAAGAGTTTGAAGAAGATGACTGGAATGAAATGCTCAGAGATGAGCTCGGAAAGATAGAGTCTGATGAATTCAAAACGGCGCTAAGACATGCATGGACTTCCAATCAAGAGTTCGCATAACCCCAAAATTTCGATAGCTAGAAAACAGAGAGTACTGAACTTCATTAAAGAGTTGCATCCGGACTGGCTGACATTATATTTATATACGACTAGCTACCTCAGGATCCATTGCCGTTTGCAACCCGAGATAACCAACTGATTTAGTGAATACACAAAATTGACCTCATGATTAGCATGGATATGAAGGAAATGTATTCTGAACCTAACGCAAGAAACGAGAGGGAAGTCAGAAATTACTAACGTATTGATTTATCGTAACGTGGATGTGACTTATGAACTTATTAACCATCACAGGTTATTTAACATAATATGCATTATGCGAACCTAAGTATAAAATGAAAAAATCCAGCGTTTTGGCTGGTTAATCGTGTTGGTTCTTTTTAGCTTCGT
>NZ_JBSICC010000039.1:0-20893 GCF_058245955.1 Providencia sp. UF-224
GAAACGGGGGCAGGTGGCTGTACATTCAGGGTTTCTTTATTGGAATCCTTGCCATTCACGGAAACATTGATTTGTTTGTCGCCACTTTGCTGCGCAGGCAGTTCGGCGGTGTAGCTACCGTCGGTATTTGGGGTCACTGGCAAGGTGTGTTTGTCGTTGCCAATGGTGACTTCGATATTTTGTACATCCTTGACAGGATTGCCATTTTTATCGGTGAGCTCCACTTTGATGGTGGGCTTGTCCCCCGCGTTCGGGGTTTTTGTGTTTGGCGTAACAACGATATTTTGCACACTGTTGTTGCCCGTCGCGTTACCCACGGTGATGTCAGTTTTTTGGCTGGAAACTCCGTTCAGTGAGGCGGTTACATCGATATTGCCGAGGTCTTTGAGTGGCACCTGAGCGGTGTAGCTGCCATCATTGTTATCGACCCAATTTAAGGTATCGCCTTTTAGGCTGCCTAAGTGAAGGTTATTTTTGTCTAACCCTTTGATGCCGTTACCAAAGGTATCTGTTGCTGTTACCGTGACCTCAAGGGTATCCCCAGATTTTAGTCCTGAGGTTGAGCCTGTTGTGATCTCGAGTGTCTTGACGACCCCTTTCTGATCTTGTTGCCCTTGGTTGTTTGGTGAAACGGGGGCAGGTGGCTGTACATTCAGGGTTTCTTTATTGGAATCCTTGCCATTCACGGAAACATTGATTTGTTTGTCGCCACTTTGCTGCGCAGGCAGTTCGGCGGTGTAGCTACCGTCGGTATTTGGGGTCACTGGCAAGGTGTGTTTGTCGTTGCCAATGGTAACCTCGATATTTTGCACATCCTTGACAGGATTGCCGTTTTTGTCGGTAAGCTCCACTTTGATGGTCGGCTTGTCCCCCGCATTTGGGGTTTTTGTGTTTGGCGTAACAACGATATTTTCAACTGTGGAAATATCCGTATTATGGCTGACCGTTAAAACGGTTTTCGGGCTAAATATGCCATTCACATTTGCGGTGATATCAATATCACCAATAGTTGTTAAGGAAAGATTAAGAGCATAGTCACTATGCCCATCATCACGCCAGCCAAGGTCTTTTCCTTTCATATTTCCTAGGTGAATGTGATCAGAGTCGATATCTTCGATTGCATTACCAAAAATATCTTTTAGTGTGACCATGATCAGGGGGGTTTCACCTGATTTAAATGTCGTACGATCAGGGTTAATGTGTATCTCTATGCTATCAACGACACCTAAAGTTCCAATTAAACCCTTCCCGTCAGGGGTAACAGATTTAACAGAAGTTGCTACGCGAGTGGTAAAAGTATGCTCAAGGGAGATAACTTTGCCAATAGCAATTTGGATTTTATGCTCTCCTGCTTGTTGAGCTGAGATAGTCGTGGCATATATTCCTTTATCAACATCAACAGGCCAAATTTGGGTTGATTCTGTATTTTTATCAATAGTTACAGTGACATCATTATTAGCATTGATTATTGGGTTGTTTTGATTATCAAGTAATTGAAATAAAGCTCGGCTTTCCCTACCCGCATTGACTTTATCTACCTCTAGGATAGAAATCCGATGTGTCTTTCCACTCACGAACTCAACAGCTTGAGTTTCATTATGATGACTTACTGAAGCTGTAATTTCACTCACCCCTGCTTTGAAACTGGTTAATGTTACTTCAACAATTCCATCTTCATTGGTGATTGCTTTATCGACTACCTTGGCATGGGTTGCTGAAAAGAGAACCTCTTGGTCAGTGATGGGATTTCCATTATTATCAGTAACATAGACTTTTACTGAATTGGTCGTATTGCCATCAGCAACAGCCCCCGTCTGAGTCACAATAAAGTGACGGATATGTGCTTCAGTAATATCCGACTTGAAAACGACTTGAGCTTTTACTGGCTGATGACTGCCAGTGTAAGCACCCACTTCGTATGTCCCTGCAACCTGTGATGTAAACTGGACCTGTGCTTCACCTTTTGAATTGGTGGTTGTCGTGTATTCCCATGGTTTAGCGACTTTCATCGCTTGCATTTTTTTGCGGAGTTCCCGATGAAATTCAGGTTGGGTTGCTGCACCAGTTTTTGTTTTTTGCGCGGCAAGTGTTAGCGCGTTTGGTAAAATAAAGACCACTTTTGCGCTAGGCACGACGTTTCCATGAGAGTCTTTGACAACGACATTGATGCTGTTGACATCATTACCATTGGCGAGGCCTTTTCCTTGGGATTTAATATCATTGGGGCTAATGCTAATGACCCCTGCATTGGTAATTTCAATTAACGTTTCTGCAACGGGGGATGTATTACCTTTGGTATCAAAGGCGGTTCCTTGTAAGCGGTAACGGTTAAGCTTTTGAGCAGCTTCCGCCGTATTGGCGGTTTTATAAGTTGGTAAAATGACGGTCGCGGTTTGATCGGTAGAACTGATTGAACCACCCGCAGCCAGTAACTCAGGTGCTTGCCATTCAATTTGCTTAAGCGGGTATTTACTACTGAAAGATTTTACAAGCGAAATAGCTTGCCCAGTTTCACCCTGAATTTTGGCGGGTAATGACAGGTGCAATAAGGTTTTCTTTTGGTAATCGAGAATAATATTGTTATTACGCTCGACAAAATCATAGCGGTTCCCTGATAGACGACGAGCATCAGCCACTTTAGTTGGATCTAAATGATGAGCTAAGCTTTTACCAAGCGTCCACGTAAATTGAATTTTAGCCTGAGTCTCTTTTTTGCCCTGACTCCCGATTTTATGGTTAGCATTAAGGGTTAGTAACGGGAATGGTGTCCAGTGAGCGCCGATAGTTGCTGCTTTCGGATTTTTTTGACGTTTTGTTTTTCCGAAGAGTGCAACGCTATCACCATAATATTGTTCATATTTAAGGTTTCCACCCAAGTGTGGATAATCAGGTAACCAACCTTCTGCTTGGATATCCCAACCATTGGCTGGCTTGGCATTGAAATCATGGTTTAATTCAGAAGTGCTTTTCCATGAGCTTAAAGCGAAGTAGGTATTGGCGTTAACTTTAAGATAATCTTGCCAGTATTCCACGCCAACGCCTGCTCGTGTATGGTACTGAGAAAGGTCGTGGTCGATAAACGCATTAATACCAAGCGTATTTTTTTCATAAAAACGGCGTAAGCCAATGCCATTATTTGTTTGCAGTCGGCCATCATTGCGATGAACACTATGCTGTGTAAATAGCAGAGTGTCGGGTTGATCATACCAAGGGATCAGCCAATCCAATTGGGAGTTTTTAACGGATAATTTCTTATCAAGATTAATGCTTAGTTTGGCATTACCGGCTTTAGATAACCAACCCTCAATCTCTTTTGTGGCTTCATTCGCAGCTTTATTCCGTGCGTAATTCTGCGCCATATCGGACAGATCTTTAGTCTTTTTCTTCTGTGAAAGAAAAGTTCCCAGTGTTTTACTGTACTCGGCGACTAAACGTTCCGTATTGTCTTCAGCAATAATATTGTCGCTGCCTAATGTTGGCAGGTCATTGTTATCCAACATTTTTGCATAACTGGGGATAACGGGCATAATGGCGGATGACCAGATTGCCGTAAATATGACAAAGCCGTTAGCGATTTTTTGTTTAACGGTTAAAGAAGCGGGGCTCATTCAATGTATTCCTAATAGCGAAAATTAACGCGGCTATTTTGGAATGCACCTTAGGGTAAGAGCTTGTGAATTAATTTGACTTAAAAAGAAGCGAATTTTGCAAGTTGGAAAAGATAAGAATGTTAGGTCTTGTCGCGACGAAAATTACAAGAAGAAAAAGGCAATGCAAAAAACAACGTTAATCTAATTGGAAAACTTTGGAATCTTTTCTTCGCAATATAAAACAAAGAGATAGATAGAGGAATTATGGAACTGACTTTTTTGGGCACCAGTGCTGGCGTGCCAACAAAGGAACGGAATGTCACCAGTATGATATTAAATTTGGTCGGCATTCGAAAAAGTTATTGGCTGTTTGACTGTGGTGAGGGGACACAGCACCGCATCCTCAATAGCCCATTTAAAGCGCCAAAAATTGAGAAGATATTTATTACCCATTTGCACGGTGACCATATTTTTGGGTTGCCAGGGCTATTGTGCAGCCGCTCAATGGGAGGCTCGACAGACCCTTTAACACTTTATGGGCCTAAAGGGCTCAAGCAATATATTGAAACGGTGTTGTCCATCAGTGTGTCTTATATGACTTACCCGCTTGAAATTATTGAGATTGAAGCGGGTCAATTATTTGATGATGGTGAGTTGATTGTAACGGCTTACCCCCTTGATCACCGTGTAGAATGTTATGGCTATCGCATTGAAGAACACGCCAAAAGTGGGCCGCTAGAGGCGAGCAAATTGGCGAGTGATAACATTCCCCGTGGCCCATGGATGCAAGCACTCAAAGCGGGAGAAACCATTACTCTGGAAGATGGCCGTGTGGTGAATGGCGCAGATTACCTAGGTGAGCCTATCCCCGGTAAAGTTATTGCTATTTTTGGTGACACGCAACCAACCCCACTGGCGTTTGAGCTGGCTAAAAATGCGGATGTGATGGTGCATGAAACCACGTTAGAAGCGGCTTTTGCAGAAAAAGCTAACGAACGAGGTCATTCAACAACAGTCCAAGCGGCACAATTAGCCCGTGAGGCTGGGGTAAAACGTTTTATTGCCACCCATTTGAGTGGGCGTTATATGAGCGAAGATATTCCAAGGCTACTCGCAGAATGCCAAGCTGAATTTGCAGCAACCCAAATCGCGGAAGATTATTTGACGGTGAAGATTTGACGCCATTTTTATAATGTGTCGAAAAATCAGTAAAAAACGTACACATTTTGGCGTTGTGTTGATTGAGTCGACACGTCGATAAAACGTGTCGAAAAATACGCTCTAAATAGACAAATAGCGTGTTTAGTAAATCACTTTGACAAACCCATTGCGGCAGTATGTTTCATACTCATCAGAAAGCTGCCTGTTTGTGACTATCACATCAAATTGTGACAATTCCCCCATATTGGCTGTCGCTACTTCATCAAACAAGTTATAAGGCGCCAATAAAATTTTACGGATGGATTTTTCCATCGCTTTTTTCTTCATCGGTAAATCGTCGATATTATAACAAGTTACGCCATAAGTACCGTGGACACCTGCGGCGGAAATAAAGGCTTTTTTGGGGTTGATTGAGTCAAGCAAGGAAGGCAAAGAAGGGTTGTAAAATGAGTCACTTTTGGGACGATATTCACCGCCACACAATAAGGCAGTGGCATTTTTTTTCTGGCTAAGGGCGAGAAAAACGTTATGGGAATAACAAATTCCCGTAAAGCTGATTTCTTCAGGGATAAGAGAAATCAAGGTTGCCATTTCAATGCCATTATCAAAGAAAATAACGTCATCCTCTGTGACCATACTGGCTGCGAGGTTAGGAATGTAGAGTTCTTCGGTTTGATCTGGTGTGAAAACATCGGCTTGCTGCTCTTGGGCAACTAAGTTAGCAGGTTGGGTAACAGAAACAATATAGCCACCAAGCAGTGACATCGGAATAGGGCCTTCTGCATCTGCGCTGAGGTCTCGGCGAATGGTCATTTCAGAGACTTCGAGTATCCTAGCAGCTTCTTTTAGATGAATGCGTCCTGAACGTTTCAAACATTCACTTAAGCGGCGAAGGCGTTCTTTTTGTTTAGTTTCTATCACCCTACAATCCTTTTATGAGATACAAAATTGGCGCGGTTAGACCGCGCCCCATCACTTAGTAGTCACTCGGCTTGGTTGCCGTTCCTGTGACAATTGCAACACTGGCACTTGCACCAACACGGTTTGCGCCTGCTTCAATCATTTTAATCGCCGTTTCACGGTCACGTACGCCACCGGATGCTTTTACGCCCACTTCGCTGCCAACCACTTTACGCATTAACGCAACATGGTGTTCGGTTGCACCCATTGTACTGAAACCTGTTGAAGTTTTCACAAAACCGACGTTAATTGTGCGGCAAATTTCACAAACTTGGGTAATTTCTTCATCCGTTAACAGGCAATTTTCTAAAATTACTTTTAATGTGGCATTGCCGCAGGCGGCAAATACGGCTTCAATGTCTTTACGGACAAAGTCTAAATCGCCACTCTTTAACATGCCAACGTTAATCACCATATCCACTTCATCTGCACCACGGCGTACCGCTTCAGCCGCTTCAAACGCTTTTGCTTCGGTTAAGCAGGCACCTAATGGAAAGCCTACCACACAGCAAACTTTGACGTCGCTGTTTTTTAAAAGCTCACTAGCTAAAGGAACATACCCTGTATTCACACATACGGAAGCAAAGTGGTATTCAGCCGCTTCTGCACATAATTTTGTGATATCACTGACAGTCGCGTTAGCAGCAAGTAAAGTGTGATCAATATATTTTGCTAAGTCTTGCATTTTCAACTTTCCTATATAAATGTGGGATAGACAACAAAGAATGAGGAAATGTGGTAGATGTAACACTTGATCATTCGTTATTCGAGATCCTAATCACAAATGATATTTTTGCAACATGATAATGTTACTATCATATCATTATGTGATTTATTTAACACGAGGGGCATCATGGATATAGCAGTTATTGGTTCAAACATGGTTGATTTGATCACTTACATCGATCAAATGCCAAAAGAAGGCGAAACGTTAGAAGCGCCCGCTTTCAAAATTGGTTGTGGTGGTAAAGGTGCGAATCAGGCGGTTGCCGCTGCTAAATTAAATTCGAAAGTGATTATGTTAACCAAAGTTGGGGATGACATTTTCGCGGATAACACCATCCGTAACCTTGAATCTTACGGTATTAACACCCGTTATGTTGAAAAAGTACCTTGCACATCAAGCGGTGTTGCGCCGATTTTCGTCAATCAAAACTCATCAAACAGTATTTTGATCGTTAAAGGAGCCAACAAATTCTTATCACCGGAAGATATCGACCGTGCAGCGGAAGATCTGAAAAAATGTAAGTTGATCGTCCTGCAATTAGAAGTGCAGTTAGAAACGGTTTACCACGCAATCTCATTTGGTAATAAAAATGGCATCCCTGTGCTGCTTAACCCAGCCCCTGCGCAGCGTTCGCTCGATCTGGATTTTGCTTGCCGGTGTGATTTCTTTGTCCCAAATGAAACGGAATTAGAAATTTTAACCAATATGCCAGTAGACACGATGGATAACGTCCGCCGTGCAGCACAATCTCTGCTGGATAAAGGGTTGAAAAACCTCATTGTGACCTTAGGGGAAAAAGGCGCTCTGTGGATGACCCGCGATAGCGAGTTACATATACCGGCAATCAAAGTGAATGCCATCGATACGAGTGGTGCGGGGGATGCCTTTATCGGCTGTTTCTCTCATTACTATGTACACACGGGAAATATTGAAGAAGCACTGAAAAAAGCAGTGATGTTTTCTGCATTTAGTGTGACAGGGAAAGGGACTCAATCTTCTTATCCAAGTGTTGAGCAATTCAATGAATTTGTGCAAATCAACACTTCAAACGCATAGCTAAATAATAAAACTCAACGTAGCTGAATACCCTTTGATGTATTAATCCGCCATTAGAGCTGAATAGGAACTCATAGGGTATAAATTATAAAAATATAAGGGTTACTATGAACATTAAGAACATCACTCAGTTACCTGATGGGTACCTGAGCCGGACTCCTCTATTCCAATTTATCCTACTATCGTGCTTATTCCCTCTGTGGGGATGCGCCGCCGCATTAAATGATATTTTAATTACCCAGTTTAAAAGTGTCTTTGAACTCAGTAACTTCGCGTCAGCTTTAGTACAAAGTGCGTTCTATGGCGGGTACTTTTTAATCGCTATTCCAGCCTCTTTAGTGATCAAAAAAACCAGTTATAAATATGCGATTATGGTGGGGTTAATTCTCTATATCGCCGGTTGCAGTATGTTCTTCCCTGCATCCCATATGGCGACTTATACCATGTTCTTGGCGGCAATCTTCGCCATTGCGATTGGTTTAAGCTTCCTTGAGACCGCGGCGAACACTTACAGCTCAATGATTGGCCCTAAGCAATACGCCACATTGCGCTTAAATATCAGCCAAACGTTCTACCCAATCGGTGCTGCGGGTGGGATCTTACTGGGCAAATATTTAGTGTTCTCTGAAGGGGATAGCTTACAAAGCCAGATGGCAGGCATGAATGCAGAGCAAATTCATGAATTCCGCTTAGCGATGTTGGAAAACACCCTCGAACCTTACCGTTACATGATTATGGTATTGGTCGTCGTGATGATCCTCTTCCTCATTACCAAGTTCCCGAAATGTAAAGTGGCAGAAACCCAAGATCATAAACGCCCAACCGCATTAGAAACCTTAAGATATTTAGCAAAAAATAGTCGCTTTAGAAAAGGGATCATCGCCCAGTTTTTATATGTAGGTATGCAAGTTGCGGTCTGGTCATTCACTATTCGTTTAGCGCTGGAAATGGGCGATATTAACGAACGTGATGCCTCGAATTTCATGGTGTACAGCTTTGCATGTTTCTTTATTGGTAAGTTTATCGCCAATATCTTAATGACTCGCTTTAATGCAGAAAAAGTCCTGATTATTTACTCGGTGATTGGTGCACTGTTCTTGATTTATGTTGCATTTATTCCGAGCTTCACTGCGGTCTATGCAGCGGTGATGGTGAGTATTCTGTTTGGGCCTTGCTGGGCAACCATTTATGCAGGCACATTGGATACGGTAGATAACGAACACACTGAAATGGCAGGTGCGGTGATTGTGATGGCAATTGTCGGCGCTGCTGTCGTACCCGCTATTCAGGGTTACGTGGCTGACGTACTGCACTCTTTGCAACTCTCTTTCTTAGTCTCCATGCTGTGCTTTGTGTATGTCGGTATTTACTTTGTGGGTGAACGCCGCTTTAAAGCCAAACAAGAGGCTAAATAACGTCTAGCTTGGGTGGTGAAAGCTGCCCAATTCTCTTAACTCACCGTGAGTATGAAAATGAATACACGAATTCCTCTTCACAAAAGCGTATTTACGGAAAACCCGACGCTTATTCTAAAAAATGACCAATTCACTGCCACCGCATTTCGTTATCACACTGGCGTGGAAGGTTTACGTATTGAAAACCAACAAGGCTACTTAACTATTTTGCCTTTTCTCGGGCAAATGATTTGGGATGCTGAATTTTGTGGCCAAAATCTGAAAATGGAAAATATGTTTTCAGCGCCTAAATCAGTTCCTACAGTTATTGAGACCTATGGCTGCTTTGCTTTTCACTCAGGTTTAATCAGTAATGGCTGCCCTTCACCAGAGGATAATCACCCATTGCATGGCGAAATGCCTTGCGCCCCAATGGACAGTGCTTGGCTAGAATTGACTGAAAATTGTTTAAAAATTTGTGGTGAATATGAGTATATCATGGGGTTTGGCCATCATTACCGCGCTGCGCCGTCCGTTTCATTAACGGCGAATAGCTCGCTGTTTGATATTCATATGTCTGTGACTAACTTGGCTTCAGTGCCAATGCCGCTTCAATATATGTGCCATATGAATTATGCCTACGTGGATAATGCAACATTGACGCAAAACATTCCTGAACACGCGATTAAACTGCGTGAATCGATACCAGGACATGTGCACCCAACGGAAAAATGGCTCGAATTTAACGAAGCATTGAAATCTGGCGTAGTAAAATTAAACCAGCTTAACCAGCCACAAATGTGCGACCCAGAAATTGTGTTCTTTATGGATAATCTGAGCCAATACACAGAAAACCCTGAATTTAGAATGACATCGCTAGCGGGGAACACCTTTGTCACGCAATTTAAGTCCAGCGAACTGAACTCTGCAACACGGTGGATTTTATATAATGGCGACCAAAAAGTAGGGGCATTTGTATTGCCTGCAACGTGTCGACCAGAAGGTTTCTTGGCAGCGAAGAATAACCAAACCCTAATTTGGCTCGACGCAGGGCAAACCCGTGAATTTACGGTGACTACAGGTGTTGAACAGTAGTTTTTCACGACTAAAGGCAGCGAGATGCTGCCTTTTACTCATATTGCTGGCATTCATCTTTTAAATCGGCAAGTAACTGCGCGGCATCATTCACTGGTGTTTTTTTCCCATCAGGTTGCATCATTAGAGCGACCTTAATATTCGCTTCATGCATATCAGGTAAAATTTCTGTCATTAAGTGTTCAAGGGTAAATGGCATTGGCGTAAAATTTGTCCATTCGCCTGTTAAGCACAACTCCACATACGCTTTTGCAGGCCATAGGGGAAGAGAGAGGCACTTGCCATCATCCCATGTCGTGACGAGGTTCTGCCCATCGCCGATGCCCCAAACTTGCTGCCAATCGGCGATTTTTCCAACAAAGTAGCGGTACTTTTCGGGCGAACTTAACGCCGAAACATTTTGAATTTCTTTCTCATTAGGGGAAAATATTGGGCTATTCATTATTGGATGATCTAAAAAGTAATTGATAATTATTGGGATAATAATATTTATAATTGTTATCTTAATAACACGATAACGTCAAACAACACACAGTAAAACGATTAAAAAATATCTATCAGATGAATTTTAGGGCGGTTAGAGATGATAGAAGTATTACTTGAAAAATATGCCATTGGCATGACCATTATTGCAGTGTGTCTCATGCTGTATGTTGGTTTCGAGATATTCCATAAGCGACGTAAACATAAGCACAAACATAAAAGCATTATTATTCATATTATTCAAACGGTTGTATTATGTGGTATCGTGGTGGTAGCTGCGCAATATGTAGACATGGCCGCGGCAGATTTTGATTTGAATTTTATTTCCACCCCATTGGTTAATTTTATCACGATCGCATTAATTGCTTTGATTTTAATGCGAAAATTATTCCAGCTTGCCAACCGATTAGAAAAAACACAAATTAAAAAAGGCAGTGACCCCACTTCGGCTCGTATCGTTGCTCGGGTGTTCAAAACCACCGTATTTGTCATTATGGTTCTGTTATTTGGTGAACATTTTGGCTTGAGTCTGTCAGGGTTGATGGCGTTTGGTGGCATCGGCGGTATTGCTATCGGCATGGCGGGTAAAGATATCTTGAGTAACTTTTTCTCAGGGTTGATGCTGTATTTTGACCGACCATTTAACATTGGGGATTGGGTCAGTTCGCCCGATCGAAACATTGAAGGAACGGTAGTGGAAATTGGCTGGCGGATCACCAAGATCATCACCTTTGACCATCGGCCATTGTATATCCCCAACTCGGTATTTTCGTCCATTAGTGTGGAAAACCCTGGGCGCATGACCAACCGGCGGATCAAAACGGAAATCGGCTTACGTTACGAAGATTCCGATAAAATTGGTGCGATCGTCGACGATATTCGCACGATGTTGCAGCAAGATGAAAATATCGATACCAGCCAAACGCTGCTGGTGTATTTTGATGCGTTTGCGGATTCGTCGTTAAATATTATGGTGTACTGCTTTACCAAAACCACGGTTTGGGCAGAGTGGTTAGCGGCGCAACAGGGTGTTTATTTAAAGATCATTGAGATTGTTAAGCGCCACGGTGCAGATTTCGCTTTCCCATCACAAACATTGTATGTGGAAAAAAACCACTAACGTCCCATACAGGATAAATTGACCGACTGATTTCATAGATTACGGTTATTAGTTGGTCATTTTATCTGTAAATTTAAACTTATTTGATTTTATATTTCGGTGGAGTTATTGAGAGGCATGAATATTTTTATGCTATTAACCAGTGGCTTATAAAAAATATTCGACTCCACGTGTTTTCCATTTTTTTACCACAGCGCAAATCATTCCAATTCCCTGATCTATCAAGTATATTGACCGCCTCTTTTCCTCAGCTAACTAAGAGCCAGACTGCTATGAACAAAATCAATGTGGCATGTAGCCAGGGGGTCGCAATCTATTTCACTAACCAATTTCAGTGGGTAGATATTCGCGATGCACAGTTAAACAATATTGCTGCGGTGGTGCTATCTGAACAAGATGCCAACCAAGGGCTGTGGGAAAGGATCGCACAGAGTAAACTGAGTATTCCGCTGTTTATCATCAGTGATAAACAGCTACCAACAGATGAAAATTTACCGCCTTATATCACTGCATTACTGCCACCAGCGCCCTCCGAGCGGGAAGAAAACAGTCGCCAATTGCTTGATGCTGCAAATCAGTATCTTGAGCAGTTATTACCGCCATTTTTTGCACGAATGATGGATTATGCTGCGGGTCATAACGTCACATTTGCCTGCCCGGGCCACCAAGGTGGGCAATTTTTCCGCCGCCACCCAACGGGTGAGCAATTTTACCAATTTTATGGTGAGAATTTATTCCGTACGGATTTATGCAATGCGGATGTGGCGATGGGGGATTTGCTCATCCACGAAGGTGCAGCAAAAGAAGCCCAAAAGTTTGCGGCAAAAGTGTTTAATGCAGACAAAACCTATTTTGTCCTCAATGGCACATCGTCTTCCAATAAAGTGGTGCTTAATGCGTTATTAACACCGGGTGATTTGGTGTTATTTGACCGCAATAACCATAAATCCAACCACCATGGTGCGCTAATTCAAGCGGGTGCAACCCCCGTTTATTTAGAAACCGCGCGCAACCCGTTTGGCTTTATTGGTGGCATAGATGCGCATTGTTTTGAAGAGCATTATTTACGTGAGTTAATCCAAGATGTGATGCCGGAAAAAGCGCAGCAAACGCGGCCTTTTCGCTTGGCGGTGATCCAGCTTGGTACATACGACGGCACGGTGTACAACGCAAGGCAAGTGGTCGATAAAATCGGTCACTTATGCGATTATATTTTGTTCGATTCGGCGTGGGTCGGCTATGAACAATTCATCCCAATGATGCGCCAGTGTTCACCATTGTTGCTTGAATTAAATGAAAACGACCCGGGTATTATGGTTACCCAGTCAGTACACAAGCAGCTGGCGGGTTTTTCACAAGCGTCACAGATTCACAAAAAAGATAACCATATCAAAGGGCAAGAACGTTTTGTTTCCCATAAGAAACTGAACAATGCCTTTATGATGCACGCCTCGACCAGCCCATTTTATCCCTTATTTGCTTCGTTAGATGTTAATGCGCGCATTCACCAAGGGGAAGCGGGTGAAATGATGTGGATGGATTGCGTGAAAACAGGTATTGAAGTGCGCAAATCAATTTTCCAGCATTGCCGCTACTTTAGGCCATTTGTACCTGAATTGATTGAGGGTAAAGCGTGGCATGAATACCCGACTGAGCAAATTGCTTCTGAGCAGCGTTTCTTTAATTTTATTCCAAAGGAACGTTGGCACGCCTTTGAGGGGTATGCCCAAGACCAATATTTCGTCGACCCATGCAAACTGATGCTAACAACACCGGGTATTGATGTGGAAAGTTGGGAATATGAGTCTTTTGGCGTTCCTGCGACTATTTTGGCGCATTTTTTACGTGAGCACGGTGTGATCCCCGAAAAATGCGACTTAAACTCGATTCTGTTTTTATTAACCCCGGCGGAAACGACGGAAAAACTCGCACTGTTAGTCTCCCATTTAGTGCGTTTCGAACAATTATTAGATGAAGATGCATTATTAGAAGATGTACTCCCATCGGTATATCAACGCTACCAAGCGCATTATCAAGGTTATACGTTACGCCGTTTATGCCAAGAAATGCACCAATTGAGCGTTAATGACAATATCAAGCAGCTGCAAAAAGAGATGTTCCGCAAGGCACATTTCCCTGAAGTAAAAATGAACCCACAACAAGCGCATTTGGAATTTATACGTGGAAACTGCGAATTATTGCCACTCGATGAACTTGAAGGGCGCATTGCGGTAGAAGGCGCATTGCCATACCCACCGGGCGTTTTGTGTGTTGTGCCGGGGGAAGTGTGGTCAGGCCCTGTGCTGCGTTATTTCAAAGCACTTGAAGCAGGCATCAATGCATTACCGGGCTTTGCTCCTGAATTGCAAGGCGTGTATATTTCGAAAAACGAAGGCGAGAAAAAACGTGTCTATGCGCATGTTTTAAAATAATTTCCTTCGTATTCAGACTTTAAGCGTAGATTTTGCCTTATAGGGTGGTTACATTGGAGTTAGGGCCATCTCTGACTCCAATTTTATAAGGTAAGGTATGAGCAAAAAAATCATCCTCGATTGTGACCCGGGCCATGATGATGCTATCGCATTATTACTGGCTTACGGTAATCCTGATATCGATTTATTGGCTGTAACGACCGTTGCAGGTAACCAAACCCTTGAAAAAGTCACTCGTAATGCACTGGCAATTGCAGAAATGGCCAAGATCACGGGCATTCCTTTTGCTGCGGGCTCTGTTCGTCCGTTAGTTCGAGATATTGAAGTTGCACCAGATATTCACGGTGATTCAGGGCTAGATGGACCCATTTTACCCACACCAACTTTGCAACTTGATGCAAGGCACGCCGTTTCATTGATTATCGATACCATCATGTCACATCCCCCTAAAACAGTGACATTAGTCCCAACAGGGGCACTGACAAATATTGCACTGGCTGCACGCCTTGAACCGCGTATTGTTGAGCGGGTGAAAGAGGTGGTTTTGATGGGGGGCGGCTACCATGTGGGTAATTGGAGCGCCGTGGCGGAGTTCAATATCAAAATTGACCCTGAAGCGGCGCATATCGTCTTTAATGAAAAATGGCCATTGACGATGGTCGGGTTAGATTTGACCCACCAAGCACTGGCAACGCCTGATATCGTGAAAGAAATTGCGGCGATTGGTAGTGATTGTTCGCAGTTTGTCGTCGAACTGCTGGATTTTTTCGGCAAAATGTACAAACAAGCTCAAGGCTTTGATGCCCCACCTGTTCATGACCCTTGTGCGGTCGCCTATGTGATTGACCCTTCTGTGATGACCACGCAAAAAGTACCTGTGGATGTCGAACTGACGGGTTCGTTAACGCTTGGTATGACGGTTGCTGATTTCCGCCATCAAGCGCCAGCGGATTGCCATACTCAGGTTGCCGTCAAACTTGATCATCAGAAGTTTTGGCAGTTAATTGTGAATGCTTTAAAAAATATTGGATAATCAATGAGTAATGAATTAGAACAATTGCCCTACGAGGCATTGATTGAACGTAGCATGAATAGCTTGCAAGTGAAAAACCAATTTCATTGTGAGACATGGAAGCTGGATGAGGCTGATTGGTCGGTTGATCAAGACGAAGGCACGATTATCTTTCATGCCCCTGATAACATTATGGCGACAGCGCCTGTGCAGATTATTGGCACTTACGACCAAAGCCAAGGAAGTTGGATGTGGAGCTGGGCAAATACGTCAATTGATAGTGCGCTAGCTCAAGACGCAATTGCGGTAAAAGCTTATGGAGAGCGTAAAGATAATGCGTTACTGACAGCGCGGGTGAGCCAAATCGAAGAATATGATGCGTGGCAATTAACAGCACTCGCGTGCGAGCTAAACCAGCAGCAAGGTGTTTACCGTGGCATTGCTGGGCATACCTTGATTTTTATGACATTTGGTGATGTTTCCCTCCAACAAAACTAGTTTTTTGGTGCCTTGTTGCTACTCAATAAGGCACTTTCGCATCCTCACTAATTGGCTCTATTTTTTATACTT
Source organism: Providencia sp. UF-224 (assembly GCF_058245955.1). Classification (NCBI taxonomy): domain Bacteria; kingdom Pseudomonadati; phylum Pseudomonadota; class Gammaproteobacteria; order Enterobacterales; family Morganellaceae; genus Providencia; species Providencia sp. UF-224. The sequence continues at coordinate 15,601 of NZ_JBSICC010000039.1, forward strand.
ATTTTTTCTAAACGGGAGCTGCCTTATGCTAACAATTGCACTCGACGCTGCAAATTCAGTCAAAAACCTCGCGCTTGATGCTTTCCAAAGCGCAGGGAAATTCGATTACAAACCAGACCGCTCGGTGGTCACTGAAACGGATTTACGTGTTGAAGAACAAATCCGCGAACTATTTGCCAAGCGTACGCCAAACATACCCGTTTTAGGTGAAGAGTTCGGTTTTACTGGGGAGCAAAAATTTACCTCAGGCTGGGTGATTGACCCAATTGATGGGACTCGTGCATTTATCTATGGCGTACCACTGTTTAGTACTTTGATTGCATATGTGGAAAATGGTGAGCCATTACTCAGCGTGATCAGCTTCCCTGCGATTTCGACTATGGTATATGCATCCCAAGGAGAAGGGTGCTGGATAGATACCAGCGGGCAGCCGTTACGGCAGTTAACATTAGGGCAAGATTCGCCAAAATCACTTTCAAACTCGGTGATTAGTGCATCGGGTATCCATAGTAGCAGCTACAACCGCCGTGAGGGCACGCATGCGTATAACCTTGATGCGGTGGTGGGGCAAGCTCGTGATTTTATTTTCGCTAACGATGCATACCAGCATGCAATGGTTGCAGCAGGGCGTATTCATGGCGCAATTGATACCATTATGAAGCCATGGGACAGTGCCGCGTTAATTCCCTGTATTCGTGAAGCGGGCGGTGAAGTTTGTGCACTTAATGGCGAACGAGAGCAAGCCATGTTTGCGGGGAGCCTTTTGTCTGCCGCTAGCCCTGAGCTCGCAGACCAACTCATTGAATTGCTCAATAGCTAATCATCAATGGCGGGGTTGGTTTACCTCGCCATATCGTTGTCCATGATTCTGACCCTTCTATTTTCCTTCATCATTAAATTAAAACTAAGTGATTTTACTTGTTCAATTTATTTGAGAAAGATAAGCGATTTTATTAGCTTTAACTCAAATAACCTTTGGGGCTATGATACACCCATCGAAGGCAACACGGGTTGCCTCCCCAAATAAACACTGAAGGAATTATATTATGAACATGTTTAAAACTCTGATGGCAGCTTCTGTATTATCTATGATGGCATTTGGCGCTTCAGCAGCAACCTTAACTGCAACAAGCGATACACTGGACTCAGCCGAAGCGATTATTGCCGCTAAAGCAAAAGCAGCAGGTGCAGATAGCTACACAATTACCAGTGCTCGTATGGGTAATGTCGTCACGATGAGTGCAGAAACCAAATAATTTGGTGAATAGATGGACTCGTTGAAATATTTTATCTGAGTTTCGAGGTGAGTGTTGTCCTATTAGTGCAATCTAAATAAGGTGACTAAAAACTCAGTTAAAAACGTTCTATGCCCCCCTGATAGCGGAGAGATCCCTATCGGGGGTATTTTTTATACAAATCAATACGTAAGTTGATCTGCTTGAGTATGCACCACATCCAAGAATGTCTATGTTATAATGCCGCACTTTCTCGGCTCCTCGTTATATAGAGCTACCTAATCGCTTTTAACACACAAGAACACCATGCAGCAAAATACACCAAAACAAGGTTATCAAAATTTAAACCGCTTTTCCGTTGCGCCTATGCTCGATTGGACAGACCGCCATTGCCGCTATTTCCATCGCTTATTAAGCAAAAATACCTTGTTGTACACCGAAATGGTGACAACGGGGGCTATCATCTATGGAAAGGGAAATTACCTTGCGTTTAGTGAAGAAGAGCACCCTGTTTCATTGCAACTGGGTGGTAGCGACCCTGCGGCGTTAGCCCAATGCGCTAAGCTTGCTGAAGAGCGCGGTTACGATGAAATTAATTTAAATGTAGGTTGCCCATCTGACCGTGTGCAAAATGGCCGTTTTGGTGCGTGCTTGATGGGGGATGCGCAGTTAGTAGCGGATTGCATAAAAGCAATGCAAGACGTGGTATCCATTCCTGTAACGGTTAAAACTCGTATTGGTATTGATGAGCAAGATAGCTACGAATTTTTGTGTGATTTTATCGAGACTGTTTCTAGCAAGGGCGGCTGTGAAATGTTTATTATCCATGCACGCAAAGCATGGTTATCTGGCCTAAGCCCAAAAGAAAACCGCGAAATCCCTCCTTTAGATTACCCCCGTGTTTACCAATTAAAGCGTGATTTTCCGCATTTAACCATGGCGATTAACGGTGGCATTAAAACGCTGGAAGAAGCAAAAGAACACCTTCAATATTTAGATGGCGTGATGGTGGGGCGCGAAGCGTATCAAAACCCGTCTATTTTAACAGCGGTTGATAACCAATTGTTTGGTGAGCACTTTCCTGTGACAAATGGCATTGATGCTGTGCGGGCGATGTACCCGTATATTGAAAGTGAATTGGCTAAGGGCGCTTATTTAGGCCATATGACACGCCATATGTTAGGTATTTTCCAAGGTATCCCAGGGGCTCGCCAATGGCGTCGCCATCTAAGTGAAAACGCTCACAAAAAAGGCGCTGACTTAGCAGTGGTTGAGCAGGCTTTGGAGTTTGTAACTCGCGGTGAATAGCAGGTTGGCTACAAAGAAAAAGCGCCTAAATAGGCGCTTTTTTTGAATGACGAGAAAGCCATTACGGGATCAACAAGCTTGATCCTTGGGTTTTTCTCGACTCAATAGTGGTGTGGGCTGTTTGCGCGTCTTTCAGGGCAAAAATTTGCGATTGCGGTACATCCACATTCACATTGCCACTTAAAATCATATCAAACAACGCATTACTGGCTTGGTCTAGCTCAGCACGGTTAGTGACATACACCCCCAAAGATGGGCGAGTGACGTATAAGCCGCCTTTTTGGTTGAGAATACCCAAATTCACCCCTGTCACAGGGCCCGAGGCATTACCAAAACTCACCATCAACCCGCGACGTTTCAGTGAATCTAAAGAGGCAAGCCATGTAGATTGACCTACAGAATCGTATGCCACACTGACTTTTTCGCCTTGTGTGATCTCTTTAACGCGCGCCGCAATGTCCTCGGTTTGGTAGTTAATCACATCCCATGCGCCCGCTTCTTTTGCACGTAATGCTTTATCCGCAGAACCCACAGTACCAATCATTTTTGCGCCAAGTGCTTTTGCCCATTGGCAGGCAATTAAGCCCACACCACCTGCGGCAGCGTGGAACAAAAACACTTCATCACGTTGGAGTTGATATGTTTGATGGAATAAATAGTAGACTGTCATTCCTTTGAGTGAGCTCGCCGCGGCTTGTTCAAAGGTAATACCATCGGGTAAGTGGGCAACAGCGTGCTCCGGTACATTGTGCACTTCGCTGTATGCACCCAGTGGACCTTGGGCGTACACCACGCGGTCACCGGGTTTGAAACCTGTGACGTGGGCACCTGTTTTGACGACCACACCAGCCGCTTCAGTGCCGAGACCGCAGGGTAATTTGGCCACAGGGTAGAGGCCGCTACGAACGTAGGTGTCGATAAAATTGATGCCGATTGCGCGGTTTTCGATTTGAATTTCGTTATCGGCAGGTGCGGTTGGGGAATAATCTACAAAGTTTAGAACGTCAGCGCCACCATGCTGCGCGAACTCGATACGTTTTGCCATGACAATCTCCAATAAGGACCATTCAGTTTCGTTTACAATATCAATCGTTTTACTATAACGCCATGTTTCAATCAGAAGAATTATTGGTTTGTGCTTTTTGTTGAAAACGTTAGCAGGCAATTCTCTCGCCTGAAAGCGCAAAGAAAGCCACAACAAAAATCAGATTGGCGTATACTAGAAGCTGTTCGTTAATTATAGACTTGGAAGCAAATGTATGGCTAAAAAACCCTCATCGAATTTTAAAACAGATGCCCCACGGGACCACCAAATGGAAGGTTTGAAACTTCCCCCGCACTCTCTTGAGGCGGAGCAATCTGTTTTAGGCGGTTTGATGTTGGATAACGAACGCTGGGATACCGTCTCTGAACGGGTCACACACGCTGACTTTTTTAGCCGTCCTCACCGCACGATTTTCTCGCAGATGCAAATATTGCTAGAGCGGGGCAAGCCTATCGACTTAATTACCTTGTCAGAATCGTTAGAGCAAGAAGGTGAGCTTGATAGCGTCGGGGGCTTTGCCTACCTAGCTGAGTTATCAAAAAACACGCCAAGTGCGGCGAACATCAATGCTTATGCGGACATCGTTCGCGAACGTGCTGTTGTGCGTGACATGATTTCTGTTGCTAATGAAATTGCAGATGCGGGTTACGACCCACAAGGGCGTAGCAGTGAAGACTTGCTGGATTTAGCGGAAAGCAAAGTTTTCCAAATCGCGGAATCGCGCGCGAACAAAGATGAAGGGCCAAAAGGTATTGAAGCCATTTTGTCCGAAACGGTTGAAAAAATTGAGCAGCTCTACCAGCAACCTCATGATGGGGTGACAGGGGTTTCTACAGGTTATCAAGACCTTGATAAAAAAACTGCAGGGTTACAAGGCTCAGATTTAATTATCGTGGCAGCACGTCCATCCATGGGTAAAACCACCTTTGCGATGAACTTGTGTGAAAATGCGGCAATGACAGAAGAAAAGCCGGTGTTAATTTTCAGTTTAGAGATGCCCGGTAACCAGATCATGATGCGTATGCTCGCGTCACTTTCGCGCGTTGACCAAACGCGTATTCGTACTGGCCAATTAGACGATGAAGATTGGGCGCGTATTTCCAGTACCATGGGTATTTTGATGGAAAAGCGCAACATGTACATTGATGACTCATCCGGTCTGACACCTACAGAGGTGCGTTCCCGTGCGAGGCGTATTTACCGTGAACACGGTGGCTTAAGCCTGATCATGATTGACTACCTTCAGTTAATGCGTGTTCCTTCGCTCTCCGATAACCGTACCCTTGAAATTGCCGAGATCTCGCGCTCGCTCAAAGCCTTAGCGAAAGAGCTTAATGTGCCAGTGGTGGCGTTATCACAGCTTAACCGTAGCCTTGAGCAACGTGCGGATAAACGCCCAGTTAACTCCGACTTGCGTGAATCAGGGTCTATCGAGCAGGATGCGGACTTAATCATGTTTATCTACCGTGATGAGGTTTACCACGATAACAGCGAGCTCAAAGGGGTTGCGGAGATTATTTTAGGTAAGCAACGTAACGGGCCGATTGGTACGGTAAGGTTGACGTTTAACGGGCAGTGGTCGCGCTTTGATAACTACGCGGGACCTGCGTATAACGATGAAGACTAAATACTCGTCATATTTTGCGCTGTCGCGGTGTTGGCTACACTCAGCTACGCGGGTCACATACTTGTGTATGCTCCCCGC